>JAQTRT010000094.1 GCA_028711675.1 bacterium
CTCTTATGGCCTCGGAAGCAGGCCAGCAGGAGAGCGCAGACCTGCCTTTTGTGCGGCAGGTCGATATTTCGTTTAATTATATCAGGTATTTCCAGTCCCTCAATTACGGCGCTCTGTTCAGCACGTTCAGTCTGAAAAAAATAGGGACCTTCGGTCTGGGAGTGGTCACGCTTGTTTATGATGAAATAATAAGGACAGAGCTGACAGCCAGTGAGGACTATGTGACCAAGGGTACCATCAACCTTGTTGATTACGCTTTTCTTCTGAATTACGGGATCATGCTGGACAGGCATATCAGGCTGGGCATCAATCTGAAAGCTGCTTTCAGGAGTCCCCATGACGCTCAATTGAATTATTTTCTTTACGATGCAGGCTTCATTTATCAGGAGGAGGAGTGGGGTATCGGCCTTTCCGTAAAAGAGATCGCACCGGTCCTGTTCAGCCGGGAACTGCAGTATGACCTTCCTGTTGATCTCCATCTGGGGGGTCATTATCTGGTCCGTGAGAAGAAACTTCTCATCTCGCCCCTTGACCGGATCATGATAACAGCCGAACTGCGGAAAAAGCTATACCATGAAATGATCTTTTCAACAGGCCTTGAATACACATGGCGGAATTTTATTTCCGTAAGAGCCGGCTGTCAGATCAACGGAAATGACGACGGATTAAAGGCCGGAGCAGGCGTGCGTTATAAGACTTATGAGCTCAATTACGCCTTTAATTCCTATACGGACCTGGGTTATGTCCATTATTTCGGATTGAACATAGGGATAGGCCCCGGTTCACGCGCCGCCGCGCATGAGGGGCTGCGGGCAAGGACCAATATCCTTGTCCTCCAATTCGATAACCTGACAAAGAACAATGAGCTTGATTTCCTGGAGAAGACCATCAGGGAAGAGATCAGGTTCTGCATACAGAAGAGCAGTAACGGATATAATATGGCAGAGGATATCCGGGTCTCTGTGCCTGTCGGTTCCGGCAATCCCGATGAAAAAGTGTCAAAGGAACTTTTAAACCGCCATAAGGTGAAATACTTCATCACAGGGAACATCGTCGAGATCGAGAATAAGGTAAAGATCAATATTTATGTTTATGACCTGGCCCATAACAGCCTGGCCAGGGCAGACTCCTATACAGGCGAGGTGAACCAGGGCTTTCTGGCTGACTTTGACCAGTTCCTGGCTCTTAATATAATACCTTTATTTAAGAAAGATTGAACAAAGCTGCCGGATCTTTTCCGTGGATCTTTACTTAATAGATGATTATCAATATGATCTGCTTCCTGTGAGATACTTCTTAATAAGCCAGGTGTTTGGTAAGCCTTTTAATGTGTCTGAAAAAGTTATTATGCCTGACCGCGAAGTAAAAACAATAAGAGATTTGATCTATTATCAGTATGCCAAGATCATTTCCAAACGGGCGTTTGACCAGCCGGACGGGAAATCCACAAAAGGACTTTATACCTTTTATCAATCCCAACATCCGGAAGAAAAGAAATTCTATGACATTATCCCGGTCCTGCTGGAAAAGAAGTATCTGAAGACTATATATAACTGCCATGAATGTGCCGAGACACTCGATAAAGTTGATTTAAATGGCGATGAAAAAATCACTGTTTCAGATATAGATTGTATTATCCATTGAGCATTTTTCTTAAATAAAAAACTTGAAATTCCTGAAAAAAGATTATACTATAGAATGAAAGTGAATAAAATTGAAGGAAGGTGAATACCTATGGCTAAAACTATTACATTGCGGCTGGATGATACAGTGTACAATCTGTTTCATGAAGCCGCAGTTGAAGACAACAGAAGCATATCCAACTTGATCGAGACGCTTGCCTTGCGAAAACTTAAAGAAGGGTATTATGCGGATGAAAGCGAGATGAAAGAGATATTATCTGACAAAAGTCTGTTAAAAAAGTTAAAGACCGGTCATTCTGATGCAAGGCATAGAAAAGGAAGAATGATTGGATAAATACAGGATATTTGAGACCGGACAATTTATTAAGGACCTGGCACAAGGCTATAAAGGCCAGCAAACAAGAATCAGAAAAAAATTATTAGAATATGTTTACCCTCAATTACGGATGAATCATTATTACGGAAAAATATTAAAAAGCTGAAAGATTTTAATCCTGAGACCTGGCGGTACCGGATCGGAGATTATAGATTTTTTTATGAGATATCTGAAAAAGAACATATTGTTTATATGATCACAGCAGATAATAGAAAAGACAGTTATTAAATCTTCCAAAGTCAAATTAAGTTTATTAAATGGTTTTTTAAGGCTGGCCCTGGTTTTTTTATGCGTTTTACTCAGTGTATTAACTCCTGATATCTCCTCTATAAAAACGATCTACCGGTTATTATGTTTCTTATAAACAGCTGTGAATGTCGCCTTTATTTTTTCATTGATTTTTTAAAAAAAAGATATATTTTACATTATTGCAGATCGCGGGCTTGTGCCAGGAGAGAATCTGTGACAGGAAATAAGATTTAGGAGTTTATATATAAATGAAAGAATACAGTTTCAAGGAGATCGAGCCGAAATGGATTGGATACTGGGAAAAGGAAGGGACCTTCAGGTCCTCCTTCAATCCGGATAAAACCAAGTATTATGTGCTGGTCATGTTCCCTTATCCTTCCGGAAGGATCCACATGGGCCATGTCAGGAACTATGTGATAGGCGACCTGATAGCCCGGTATAAAAAAATGAAAGGGTTCAATGTGCTCCATCCCATCGGCTGGGACGCGTTCGGCATGCCGGCCGAGAACGCCGCCATCCAGAAAGGCGTTGCTCCGTCCCAATGGACCTATGAGAATATCAGCTATATGAAATCCCAGCTCAAGAAGATCGGCATCTCGTATGACTGGGAAAGGGAAGTGGCTGCCTGCGACGAGGAATATTACAAATGGGGCCAGTGGTTCTTTTTAAAATTGTACGAGAAAGGCCTGGCTTACAAGAAGAAATCCTCGGTGAACTGGTGCCCCCAGTGCAAGACCGTGCTGGCCAACGAGCAGGTGATCGACGGCGGATGCTGGCGCTGCGACACGCAGGTGGAACAGACGCAGCTCGAACAATGGTTCTTCAAGATCACGGATTACAGCCAGCAGCTCCTGGATGACCATGGACTGCTCGAAGGGAAATGGCCGGAAAAGGTCCTCACCATGCAGAAGAACTGGATCGGCCGCTCGGAAGGAGTGACCGTGAACTTTAGAAGGGAGGGCGGCCGGGATTTTCCCATCTTTACGACCAGGCCGGATACTGTCTTCGGCGTCACGTTCATGGCCCTTTCGCCTGAGAGCCCTCTGGCAGAGGAGATCATCAGCCGGGCAGATGCCGGATTAAAAAAAGAGCTTCTCCGTTTTCTGGATAAAGTGAAGAAGCAGAACATCGAAAAACGGAGGACCGGTGATTACGAGAAAGAGGGCATTTTCACCGGCCAGTATATCATCAATCCTCTCAATGATACCAAAGTGCCGTTATACATCGCCAACTTCGTGCTCATGGAATACGGGACCGGCGCTATCATGGCTGTGCCCGGCCATGACCAGCGGGATTTTGAATTCGCAAAAAAATATAAAATACCCTTAAAGGTGGTCATCCAGCCTGAAGGTGAGGAGCTTGTCCCGGAAAAAATGGAACAGGCATATACAGAGGACGGCATCATGGTCCATTCCGAACCCTTCAACGGAAAAAAGAACAGGGAAGCCATCCGCCTTATCATTGATTACATTGAATTGAAAAAACTGGGTAAACGGACCATTCATTATAAACTGAAAGATTGGCTCGTCTCCAGGCAGAGATACTGGGGTAATCCCATCCCTGTCATTTACTGCGATAAATGCGGCACAATACCTGTTCCGGAGAAGGATTTACCGGTCAAGCTGCCGCTGGATATCAAGATCACGGCAGAGGGCGGGTCACCCCTGGCCCGGAGCAAAGAGTTCGTCAATGTGAAATGTCCCAAATGCAGCGGTCCGGCCAGACGCGAGACCGATACCATGGACACGTTCGTGGATTCCTCCTGGTACTATGCCCGGTACTGTTCTCCGAGATATAAGGGAGCGCCTTTTGAAAAAAAGGAGGCTAATTACTGGATGCCGGTGGACCAGTATATCGGCGGCATCGAGCATGCCATCCTGCATCTGATGTACGCCCGTTTCTTCTGCAAGGTCATGCGCGATCTGGACCTCCTGGACGCGGACGAGCCGTTCGCGCGGCTCCTGACCCAGGGAATGGTGATCAAGGACGGCGCGAAGATGAGCAAGTCCAAAGGCAATGTCGTGGACCCGGACGATATCATCGGCCGTTACGGCGCTGACACGCTCAGGCTCTTTATCCTGTTCGCTTCGCCGCCGGAAAAGGACCTGGAATGGAGCGATAAAGGCATTGAAGGCTCGGCCCGCTTCATCAACCGTTTCTGGAAGTTCATCAGCGAGAACCTGGAACATATCGGAAAGAACAAGGATAAGGAATTGGACCCGTCCGGCCTGAACAAGGAACAAAAAGATTTATACATTCATCTGAACCGGACCATCCAGAAGGTTTCAGATGACCTGGAAGAGACGTTCCATTTCAATACATCCATTGCCTCGGTCATGGAACTGATGAACGAGCTAACGCGTTATGAATTTAAAACTGCTGAGGACCATATTCTCCTGAACACCGTTGCGCGGAAACTGCTCGTTATCCTGAATCCTTTTATCCCTTTCCTTACGGAAGAACTGTGGCAGGAGATCGGATACAGCGGAACGGTCTTTAGCCAGGACTGGGCGGGCTTCAATCAGGATTACGTAAAGTTCAATTCCTACGAAATGGTGGTCCAGGTGAACGGCAAGATAAAAAGCAAGATACAGGCGGAGCTCGATACCGGAATCGATAAAATGAAAGAGATCGCCCTGGGGGATGTGAAAATAAAGGAAGCATTGAAAGGTAAGGAATTATTAAAGGTAATTCCCGTTCTGAACAAACTTGTGAACATTGTTGTCAGATAAGGATCCTTATAATGAAAGTAAGCGGTTTTACATTTGTCAAGGATGCGGTGAGATTTTCCTTTCCTGTCGTGGAGTCCATCCGGTCCATGCTGCCGGTCTGCGACGAGGTCATCGTCAACGTGGGCCTGCCTGATACGGACAATACGTTCAATCATATCCGGAAGAACGTCAGGAGCAGCAAGGTGAGGATCATCCGCACAGAGTGGGACCCGCTCTTTAAGGTCAAAGGCCGTATCCTGGCCCAGCAGACCAATATCCCTTTATACCAGTGTAAAGGGGACTGGTGCCTCTATCTCCAGGCTGACGAAGTCCTGCACGAGGATGACCATGCTGCGCTGGTCCGGTCCATGAAAGAGAACCTGAAAGACGGGAAAGTGGAAGGCCTGGTCTTCGATTACCTTCATTTTTTCGGCAGTTACAGGACCTATGTCCGGTCCTATCACTGGTATAAACGGGAGATACGGATCGTGCGGAACCATATCGGCGTCACGTCCTGGCGTTCGGCCCAGAGCTTCCGCATCGACGGCCGCAAGCTTTTTGTGAAACCCGCGCATGGCCGCGTCTTTCATTACGGCTGGGTGCGGCCTCCTGAAGCCATGATCGCCAAGAAACAGTACCATGATTCGCTCCACCACGGCAACAGGGTCTTTCAGGAAGAGAAGGACCGGTACAGGACCTATTTCGAGTTCGTGGACCAGATCGATCCGTTCATGATCGCGGAATACAATGCCTCTCATCCTGTTGTTATGCAGAAAAGGATCAGGGAATGGAAATACGTGTTCGACAAGACTAAAAGCCATCATAAGATCAGTTCCCGGGACATCCGTTACAGGCTCACGGACATCCTCAGCAGCCTGACAGGCTTCAGATTAGGTGAATACCGGAATTTTAAACTGATCAAATAAAGGCTTGTATGGAGAAGAAAAACAATATCATTATCAGGATCTCCAGGCACGTGGGATACTGCGGCGGGGTGAGGCGTACCCTTAATATCGTCGACGAGCTTCTCAGGACACGTTCCAATAAAAAGATATATATGCTGGGCGAGATCGTGCATAACGAGTTCGTCCTGAACAAGCTGAAAGAGCAGGGCCTCAGCATTATCAATGATTTTCAGGAGGCCCGCGGTGGTTTGCTCGTGATACAGAGCCACGGTATCACGGAAGCCCTGGCCGACCGCATCAGATCATCGGGTATCGAGTATCTTGATACCACATGCCCCATGGTAAAGAACATCCACCGGAATATAAAGGACCTCGAGGCCAGGGGATATTTCCCCGTCATCATCGGTGCCAAAGACCATTCCGAGGTGATCGGTATCGCGGGCCAGGTAAAAGAGTCCCGGGTCTTCCGGAAACCGGAAGCGGTCGAGCCTGCGCTGCTGCGGGACAAAGAACGCGTGGGTATCGTCATCCAGTCCACGTTCATCGAGGAAGAGGCCATGAAGATCGTGGAGAAGATCAGGACCTGCGTAAAAGAGGTGGTCCTGGAAGATACCATCTGCCTGCCCACCAAGGAGAGGCAGAAGGATGTTTATGAGAATTCGGACAGGTATGACTGTGTCTTTATCATCGGCTCCGTTACCAGCGCCAACACAAAGAACCTGTACGAGATCGCCCGCCAGAAGAACGAACACTCCTTCCTGATATCAACGCCTGAGGATCTGGAGAGGATCGATTTGGGCCGGTGTACCCGGTTCTATGTGGTCTCCGGGGCGTCCACGCCCCTTGAACTGATAGAAAAGTTCGTGGCAAAGATAAGGGAAGTGAAAGAGGACCACTGAGGCCGGAGATGGTCCGGGACTGCAGGTATTCAAAGAATGAATAACACATTATATTCCATATTTAAAAAGGGGAGCAAGACTTATTTTTATTCCAGTATATTTTTCCCCAAAAAGGTGAAAGAGGATGTCTTTACGCTCTACAGCTTTGTGCGCACAGCAGATGACTTTGTGGACAGTGTGCCGCAGCAGAAGAAAGGGTTCATCCAATTCAAAAAAAATTATGAAAAAGCCATACAGGGAAAAAGGTCCGGGGACCTGGTCATAGACGGTTTCTGCGGCCTGTGCCGGAGGATGGATTTCCGGAGGGAATGGATCAGGCTGTTCCTGAAAGCCATGGAAATGGACCTGTTTAAAAAAAGATATTTCACTCTGGCAGAGACAAAAGAATATATGGTGGGTTCTGCGGAGGTGATCGGATTGATGATGGCCAGGATCATGGGGCTTCCGGACAGGTCGTTTTCCCGGGCGCGGCTCCTGGGCCGGTCCATGCAGTATATCAATTTCATCAGGGATATCAGGGAAGACAGGAGTTTGGGCCGGACATATCTGCCGCTGGCCGAACTGAAGAAAGCAGGCTTGAAGAGCCTGGAGTATCAGGATATTATCCGCGAGCCGGAGAAGTTCAGGAAATTCATACAAAGCCAGCTGGATATCTATTCCCGATGGCAGAAAGAGGCGGAAAAAGGATACCGGTATATCCCGAAAAGATATCTGGTGCCCGTGAAAACAGCCTCGGAGATGTACCAATGGACAGCAGAGACCATCCGGAAAGACCCGTTCGTTGTCTTCCGGAAAAAAGTGAAGCCCCCCTTCATGCTCATCCTTTACCATGTGATCCGCAACATGCTGGGAGGGTGGAACGTTTCACGGCCTTGAGAGGAGAGCAGCGATCTTCCGGTAAGCTGAAGGCATGGGAAATCTGCGGAGCGCGGTCCTGTCCACCCATTTCCCTTCTTTATCCACAGCCGCATGCAGGGCACTGACTTTATACATCACAGGATAAAGCCTGTCCCTGTATTTCGTGTAATGGTGGCTGACAGGTTTTAATACTGCTGTTTGTTCGAATTCTTTAGCGATCCTTTTTTTGATGAGATCCTCACAAGCCTGCTTCATGGGGATTGCGGGGAAGAGCCATAAGCCTTTCAGAACACCTTTCTGCTTCTGCGTGATGAGTACTTTTTCCCCGTGGCAGAGAATAAGGAGCCGCGTTCTTTTCCCGATGATCCCAGAGGTCTTCCGTTGGGGGATCTTGTTCTGGAGGTTTGATTTGAAGCTCAGGCACCGGCCTTTCAGGGGGCATCGGCTGCAGAAAGGATTTTCCGGCAGGCAGATGCGCTGGCCCAGTTCCATCATGGCTTCATTGAATTCACCAGGCTGCTTCACAGGGAGCATCTTCCGGAGAAAGGACCTTGTCCGCTCCTCTTCTTTTTTATCCGGATTTTTCAGGGCAAGGAGCCTCTGGACGATCCTTTTTACATTGGCATCCATGACAGGATAAGGCTTCCGGAAAGCCAGGCTTAAAATGGCGGAAGCCGTGTAATCGCCTATACCCGGCAGGCTTCGCAGGTCTTCATAATGATCCGGTATCTTTCCCCGGAATTTTTTCGTAATGAGCCGGCTGGCCAGGAGAATGTTCCGGCACCGGGAATAATATCCCAGGCCTTCCCACAAGACCATGGCTTCCCTTTCCGGAGCCCGGGCCAGTTGCTTAATACCGGGGAATTTTTTCATCCATTTTGTGAAATACGGGATAACCGTACTGACAACGGTCTGCTGGAGCATGATCTCGGATATCCAGACAGAATAAGGGGTCCGGTCATGACGCCAGGGAAGGTCCTTTTTTTCCGAAGAAAACCATTGTAAGAGCTTCCTGAGAGCGGGCTTCAGACCCAGTTGGGGTGAGTGTGTTCTTTTTTGGGGCATAGATACCCTTCCCCCGTGTTACTGTAAAATAAATTTTACGATCTCACATCTGGAGAAAAGCCGCATGGGCGGCCCCCATATGCCTGTTCCCGATGTGGTGTAAATATACGCGTCTTTGAACTGGTAGAGGCCGTAAGGATATTTAAACAACAGATAGACCAGCGGATAGAGAGGAGGGAGCTGGCCGTTATGGATATGGCCGGACAACTGGAGGCTTACCCCGTTTTTAACGGCTTCCTGGAAATGAAGGGGCTGGTGCGAAAGCAGGATGACAGGTCTGGTCTTATCGCAGTTCCTGAGTGCTTTAACCAGATCAGGGCTGAGGCCGGGATACTGTTTTCCCGCAGGGTCGTTGATGCCTGCCACATCAAGGAGGCCCGCGATACGGACACTTTCGTTATTCAGTATCCTGATGCCTGTACTCTTTCCCAGCTCCAGGAAATGGTTGAAGCCGTTATAGAATTCATGGTTGCCCGGTACGGCATATATCCCGTACCGCGCCTTCAGGCCTTTCAGGGCTTCGCAGAACCGGTCCATTTTGCAGACATGTATGTCCATCACATCGCCTGTGATGAGGATGAGGTCCGGGGCCATGCTGTTCACCTGGCTTACCATGTCCTGGATCTGTTTCAGGGAAGTGGACGGCCCGATATGGATATCGGACAAATGCACCAGGGAAAGGCCTGATAGGGAAGAAGGCATGTTCTTTAAAGAAAGTTTGAAGCTCTTTTCTACCGGCTTTTGCGACGCGTTCCAGAGGCTGAATCCCGTGGACAGGGCAATGAGGAAAAGACAGATGGTCGTGAGAAGCGTGTTGTGATGGGAAAGGAATATGTTCAGGATATCTTTCAGTAAAAAGAACGAAACGGAGATGGAGAGGATACCGAGCCAGACCGAGCCGGTATAAATGAGGCTTTTGACCGTGTACGCCCTGCTGAGGAACTCGGCGGCGAAAAAGGAAAGCCCCATGACCAGCAGGAATATTTTAAGATAGAGGACGGGCCGGCCGGACAGGTTCAGGTCAATGACCAGGCGGTGATATACGTAATAATGCATGGAGAAATATACGGACAGGGCGATTATGATAAAGATCAGGAATGAGATAAGCTTCATCTTGCACCTCGTTTTTTTCTGTCTATATGATAATACCTGGAATTCAAAAGACAAGGGAAAATGACCTCTAAAGTGTACAACATCTTTTTACAGCGTTAAAAGTCCATTGACTTTATTTTTAAAATAATTTTTATTCACAGGCGGGGCGTTAAAAAGGGGGACATGCACATGAAGAATTACACCAGGCTTCTGAAAAGCAGGCTGTCCGTCAACGGACTGGATTCCGCGACA
>JAQTRT010000335.1 GCA_028711675.1 bacterium
GTTGAGATGATCTCCTTTTCTTTCGTGATACCGCTGAGATCGATCAGAAGGTGAAGGCCGAAATTAAAAAGCTTGATGCTTTTCTTATCCTCGTTGAAAAGGATATTATCCGGTTGAAGGGTTTGATGAAGAAAACCCTGCTGATGGCATGTGTTCAAACAGGAAGCTATTTGAAGTATCAGATCGATGCTTTCATCAATACTGAAGTTCTTGTTCAAAAAAAGGCTTAATGGTTTAGCCTCAAAATACTCCATGATCAGCATACTATTCTCTTCAGTTTCATAATAAGCATATATTTTAAGAAGATGTTCATGCTGAATGGTGGAGAGTAACTCCATCTGTTTTTTAAAGCGCAGGAGGTTTTCCAGCGGACGGTGTTTGATCTTTTCATGAAACAGATTGATAAGGACGAATTTGTCGGTTTGGGTCAGGTCAACGGCCTTATAGATCTGATTAAGGTCTGTTTTATGAATTTCTTCCAGCAGCTTGTAACGGTTTAATAAGGTCTTTCCATCCACTTTTCTTCATCCTTTAAAAGTGTTCCGGGTTATCATGATGATTAAAGGGTATGAAGATAAAATAATTCATTTAAAAATAAAATCAATAATTAATCCTCTGCCCCGTGGATTTTGAATTTGACTTTAAAAAAATAATAGGTATTAATCAATTAGCCTGAAACTATGAAAAATTATCTGTTCCGGAGACTCTTTTTACTGGTCCCAACGCTCCTGGGGATCACGTTGATCACTTTTCTGCTTCTGCGGCTGATGCCGGGTGACCCGGCCAGTCTGAAAATAAAAACAGACCGGCAATCCTTACAGAACGATGCTGTGTCCCGCGAGATCATCGAGCAGACCCGGAAAATGTACGGTCTGGATAAACCTGTCATGACGCAGTACCTGCGATGGCTGAAACGCCTGGTCACTCTTGATTTCGGGAATTCCTTCCAGGACCAGAGGCCGGTCATCGAAAAGATCAAGGAAAGACTGCCCATTACCCTGCAGATCAGCATTATCTCTGTTTTCCTGGTTTACCTGATCTCCATCCCCCTGGGGGTTTATTCCGCCGTGAAACAGTATTCCCTCACGGACAGGATCATTACAGTCCTGCTTTTTATCCTGTATTCCCTTCCCAGTTTCTGGATCGCGATACTTCTGATCATGTTCCTGGGGGGAGGGGATTATCTCAATATTTTTCCTATCTATGGATTATCCTCAGAAGGGGCGGAGTCTTTTGGATTAGTAAAATGGACCCTGGACCGGATCTGGCATCTTGTGCTGCCCATCACATGCCTGACATACGGCGGTCTGGCATCCCTTTCACGTTATATGCGCGCCGGTATGCTCGAGGTGATCCGTCAGGATTATATCCGCACAGCCAGAGCTAAAGGCCTTCCGGAAAAGGTAGTCATTTTTAAACACGCCCTGAGAAATTCCCTTATCCCCATCATAACGCTTCTGGCATATTTATTGCCGGCTTTTTTCAGTGGCAGCGTCATTATCGAGAATATTTTTTCGATCCCCGGCATGGGTAAACTGGCCTTTGAATCCATTCTGGCCAGGGATTATCCCACGATCATGGCTATCATTACCATCTCATCCTTCCTGACCCTGGCCGGGATCCTGTTGTCGGATCTGATCTATGTCCTGGTCGATCCCCGTATTTCTTTTGAGAATATAGATAAATAAACATGGAAAAACATTTTTCTTACTCCCGGCTGGTCTGGAACGTGTTCCGGAAGAATAAGCTGGCTTATTCCGGTATCTTTGTGATCCTGTTCCTCTTTTTCGTAGCGTTATTCGCTCCTTTCCTGGCCAATAATAAGCCTCTTATCATGAGATACAATGACCGGTTCTATTTCCCCGTATTGAAAGAATACAGAACATTTTACGGGATAGACCTTAAAGAGTTCTGCAGCAGAAACAGCCTCTGGGCCCTGTTCCCTCTGATCAGGTATTCCCCGACCGAGTATGATCTGACCGCCACACTTTCTCCGCCGGACCAAAAGCACTGGCTCGGTACGGATGACCGCGGCCGGGATGTGCTCACCAGGATCATCTACGGGACCAGGATATCCCTTTCTGTCGGATTTGTGGCTGTGACCATTTTCCTGGTGATCGGAATATTCATCGGCAGTCAGGCAGGTTACTTCGGCGGAAAGATCGACCTCATCATGTCCCGTTTTATCGAGCTGATAGAATGTTTTCCCACGTTTATTCTCATCCTTACCATTCTGGCTTTTTTAAATCCGTCCATTTATAATATCATGGCTGTTATCGGGCTGTTCGGATGGCCTGATGTGGCAAGGCTCATCAGAGGAGAGTATTTAAAATTAAAAAAACAGGATTTTGTCACAGCAGTACGGGCCTTTGGATTCTCCCATTACCGCATTATGTACAACCATATTCTCCCCAATGCCCTGGCCCCTATCCTTGTTTCCGCCACCTTCGGTATAGCCGGAGCCATTCTTCTTGAATCATCACTGAGTTTTCTTGGTTTTGGTGTTCCTCCTCCTGCTCCCTCATGGGGTGAGATCCTGTCCGAAGCCATGAATTATGTGGATTTTGCCTGGTGGCTCGTTATTTTCCC
>JAQTRT010000336.1 GCA_028711675.1 bacterium
TTTATTACTTCAATATTTTAATAGAGGCGGGGGATTTATGAAGAGAGTCGTGCTCCTGGCGGGAATAATATTTTTATCCATTAATCTGTA
Organism: bacterium; assembly: GCA_028711675.1. Taxonomy (GTDB): domain Bacteria; phylum Spirochaetota; class JAHITG01; order JAHITG01; family JAHITG01; genus JAQTRT01. The sequence goes on from JAQTRT010000336.1 coordinate 91, forward strand.
TGGTCTGCAGGCGCGGAATTATTATGTGAAAACGAAAGGCAGCGACGCGGCCGCGGCACGAACTGGCAGACCGCGTGGAACACGGTCGGTCATGCGGCCTGGGGATCGCTGTGCAGAATATCTGGTCCGGTGTCAGGTTCGTGTCCGACAGCTATGACCTGCCTTTAATGGTCAGGATAGGAATGAATTATTCATTGATCAAACTAATCAGGACAGGGCATACGGTCCTGCTTTTGGCTGACCTGGAGAAACCGGCGGATAATGAGATGGGTTTGAACCTGGGCATGGAATATAATTATGAAGAATGGGCTTTTTTAAGGATCGGGTATAAACCGGGGAATGACCTGGACCGCCTGGCTTTTGGCGCCGGTATCAGGATCGGCCTCAGTAAGTTCAATAAAGTCAAGATAAACTATGCGTTTGTGCCTTATGAAAACCTGGGGAATACCCACAGGATAGGCCTGCTTTGGGTGTTCTAACATGATCCCGATCGAATGTTTCTTCTTTCTGCTGGGCAGCTATTTAAAATAAAAAATTCCTTGATTTTGATTTTAAAACAAGTTTAATAATGTCAAGATATTTATCTGAGCCATACTTGTTCAATAATTTCAGAAGGCGGGTTATATGATAAAACGAGCGGCAGTAATTATTTCTCTTATATTTATTTCTTCAATCTGCTTGCAGGCGGAAAAATTACGGGATCCCATAACAATTACCAATCTGCCGGGGGCAACCGGGTTGGCGATCGGGGATATGAATAATGACGGATTGCAGGATATTGTCGTTGCCTGCCAGAAAAACAGTAATATCGTAATTTTAAAACAAAATTCTGATATGTCTTTTACAAGATCTGTCATTTTCCATCCTTCTGTTCAAAATGGGATTTTATATGATCTCTCTATCACAGACTTTGACGGGAATGGTTTAAATGATATTATAATTACCAGCGAAACGTATAGTTATTTGGCTTTATGTAGGCAGATTTCTTTGGGTGTTTATTCTGTATCCTTCATTTCAAATTCTGTTTATAAATCCCGGTCGAAATTGGGCGATATGAATTTGGATGGTAAATCCGATATCTGTCTGGGAGGATTTTATTATATTCAGAACAGCAGTGGTTTTTTGAACTCAAAAACGACAAATAAAAATAAATACAGGTCATGGGGTCCCAATAACGGCTCATGCTTTGATCTGCAGGATTATGATAATGACGGCCGGCTGGATATCATTACATCCAGCGGAGTCTCATTCCCGAATATCGGTTTCAGTATCGGATTCCCCTTTACCGCGAAAAGCACCATAAGTATATCCAACCAGGTGCTGAACGGGCAGATGTATCTGCACGGATTTGGCGATGATATTCTCTGCTCCGATATCAACAATGACGGCAGGAAAGATATTGTTATGGCTTACGCCATGGGAGGTGGTGGAATGACCGATCCGGAGATATTCGGCCTGCAGGTATATTATCAGAGTTCCGGAGGTGCCCTGAATTCAAGTCCGGACAAGGATTATAAAATAAATAATAGACTGTCTAACGGGTCCTTTCAGTTTTCTTTTTTATTAAAATCAACAGATATGAATAATGATGGTTTGAATGATGTTATCGTGCTGCCCATAGGAGAGTTCCTTTATAATTATTTTTATATTTTGTATCAGAAAACATCCGGTGAGCTGGATAATCCAATAATATATTCAACGCCCTTAAAATCAGTTTATCCTTATAAGGATATTGAAACCGGAGATTTAAATAATGATAAACGAAATGATCTGGTCGTTTCGGATTCGGTCAGTAACTGTATTTATCTGTTTTGTCAAAATACTCCGCCTGAAGATATTACCTTGACATCCCCGGTTTCCGGCAGCGTGCTGGGGGATGCTACACCTGTTTTTAAATTAAAATCATACGATAAAAATAACGACCCTATAAAATATAAAATTGAGATTCTTAAAAATAATAATGTGGTTAATACATTTAATCAGTCTTTATCCGTCGAAGGGTGGGATGAAGCGCAATATGATTCCCTCCAAGAAGCTTCTTTCACATTACCAGAAAATAATATATTAAATGAAGGAAGCCGGTATACAATTAAGGTGACCGGATATGATGGATTTGACTGGACCCCTGAAAACGATGCGGAAATTTGCGGGTTTCAGGTGGGGATTATTAATATTGTTCACAATGAGAAAGATCTGATCTTTTCACCTAATAATGACGGTGTGAATGACTATATCGTTTTTAGTTATAATACCAGCGCGAAAATAAAAATATTCAATATTTACGGAAAATTAATCATCGAGTTGTCCAATTCTGATAAATGGTCTGGAAGGGATAAAGATAATAATTTATTGCCTTCCGGTGTCTATCTTTATCAGGTTCATGAGAACAACCAGTATTATACGGGCACGCTCACTCTCGCGCGATAAGGAAATTATAGCGGAGGGAATAGATGAGAATTTTTTTTATTACGGTTTTATTTTTATTATCCTT
>JAQTRT010000337.1 GCA_028711675.1 bacterium
CCAGGCCCTTGCCCGGGATATCATGAAGTGCCTGAAGACCAAATATAAACGGCTCCCTCTGGGTCCCGTAGGCCCGGAATCCCGCAGCTGGGTCCTGGTCGATTACCACGACTTCATCGTCCATATTTTTACCGCAGAGACACGGGCTTATTATAATCTTGAAGAACTGTGGTTCGAAGCAAAGAAAGTGGATATATCGGATCTTTTCATCCCGGATCCCGTCACATAAACACCCTGTTCAAAAGGCATGGCCCATCGCATGAACAATGAAAAAATACTGGAATTGATCAATAACCTGTTCCAGATCTCATCCTCGACCCTGAACCTGAAACAGCTTCTTAATCTCATCATGGACATCACTCTGAACTACCTGAAGGCCGAGGTCGGTAATATCGTACTGATGAATAAAAAAACCGGCCTTTTTTATTCCGATGTGAACTTCGGCATGTCCCTTGAGGTGATCAAGAATCTGCAGTACGGAAACGAGAAGCTGCTGAACAGGATCATGAAGAATAAAATCCCTCTTATCATCCGGGATTACCATAAACAGCATAAATTAAAGAAACCTATCACCATCCAGTCCATCCTCTGCTCTCCCCTCGTCACCAAAGGAAAAGCCCTGGGCGCCATTTTCCTGGTGAACAAATACATCGACAACAGCATCACGAATTTTTCCCGGGACGACCTGGAAATCCTGCGTATCATCAATACCAACATCGCTTCATCCATCGAAAAAGCCCAGCTTTATGAGGAAGTCCTGGACCTGAAGAACTTCAACGACAGCATCATCAACAGCATTTCCACGGGCGTGATCACCACCGACCTGGAGGGCGGCGTTCTTTCCATCAATTCCTCGGCCCGGTTTATTTTAAACCTGTCTGATGATTCCCTCCAGAAGAACATCAGGGATATCGTGGATAAACTGGACAACAGGAAATTCCTGATGAACGCTCTGAAGAACAAGGAGAATATCCTGAACGTGGAGTCCATTCTGAGCCTCAGGGACGGGACGGAAAAAATACTGAACATCTCCATCTCGATCCTGAACAACCTGGCCAGTGAGATCATCGGTTTCACCATTTCCCTTGACGATATCACGGAAAAAAAATACCTGGAGAACCAGGTCCTCCGCAACGACCAGCTGGCGGCCCTGGGCGAGCTCTCCGCCGGGATCGCGCATGAGATCAAGAATCCCCTTACCTCCATCAAAGGTTTCTCCGAGATCCTCCATAAAAAGCTTGATGACAAGGAATTCCTCGTGAAGTACAGCCTCATCATCCCCAAGGAAGTGGAGCGCCTTAACACCATCATCGAAGGCATGCTCCAGTTCTCCCGGCCCAAAAGCAAGAAGATCGAACGGTGCAGCCTGGAAAAGGTCATCCGTTCCGCCAGGGACCTGATGAACTATGAGTTTAAAAAGAACAACATCAACTTTGTGATGAACCTTACTCCCCTGTCGGACAGCTATTGCGATGTATCACAGATGGAACAGGTCTTCATCAATTTTTTCCTCAACGCGGTGCAGGCCATGGAAAAGGGCGGGACCATCGCGATCAAGAACAAAGTGATGGTAAAAAAATCGCCGTCCAAGCTCTTTTTTGAATATAACACCATATATATCAGCGACACGGGCCGCGGTATAGCGGAAAAGAACCTTCCCAGGCTCTTTAATCCCTTTTTTACCACAAGGACCAACGGCACGGGCCTGGGACTTTCCATATCCCATAAGATCGTCACGGAACATAAAGGTTTTATTGAGGTTTTTTCAAAAGTGAACGAAGGGACCACTTTTGTGATCCATATCCCCACAGTCAACAACTAAAGGTATGTTCCCATCTACCGAAAAACAAGTATAAGATGTTCAACGATTATTATAAATTATTAAATGTGGATTATACGGCTTCCAATGAGGAGATCACGCGGGCGTACAGGAAAAAGCTCCTGATCCACCACCCGGACGTGAGCCGCGATACCGCGAACTCGCTCATCCATGAACTTGTCAAAGCCCATAAGATACTCACTGATTCGGACGAGCGTTTTCAATATAATCTGGAACTGATCAGGAATTACCAGAAGAACAATGCCGGAGGATTTAAAAAGATTCTGCATGCGTTATTGAAGGGATAATCCAGGAAAGGAATTAGTTTTCAGGAATCAGTATTCAGTCAGAAAATAATAAGACTAGCCACAAAGACACCAAGGCACAAAGAAAAAGTGATGTAAGCTACAAAGGGATTTAAGGTTTTAAAGGTTCTTTCCGAAGTACTTCTATTTACCTTTACAACCTTTTAAGCCTTTAATTCCTTTTCAGCCTTATTTCAGGTATTTCCCGTAGAACAGTTCCAGTTTTTTAAGGGTCTCGTGCGGGACATACTTTTTATCCGTCATGAAGGCGAACTGGGCCGCGGTCCGGCATCCGCATTTGCTCTCATGAGGTATCTTGTCCGCCATGCTCCGTATGATCTTCTTGGCCTTCTTTACGTTCTCATGCATGCGTTTCACGACGATATCCACGGAAACACTCTCTTCAGATTCGTACCAGCAGTCATAATCCGTAGGCAGGGCGATGGTGGCGTAACA
>JAQTRT010000095.1 GCA_028711675.1 bacterium
GAGCCAGCGTTTCCAGCATTCCCAGCTCATCTTCCATTTTCGTCCTGTCAACAGGGTCAAACGGCATGGTCAAGGCATCATTGGGGACCTTGGCACCGTTGAACTGGATATTATCCAGGAAGACCTTCCCGGTCCTGCCCTGTGTGAAGACGAAAACGATCTTTTTTGTATCGATCAGGTTCTTGGGTAAAGCTGTCGGCTGCCAGCCTGTGTCCGCAGTGCTCCAGACCTTCTTGACCATGCTCACTTTCATTTTCCTGTTCCAGCCTTTTTTCAGGACAAGGCTCTCTGACTCGAACCAGATAAAACCGGGCCCGGTGGAGATACCCAGACTGACCTTGATGGGTGATTCGATGAAGATATCGAACTGTATCTCGGTTATTTTAGAAAGGTCCATGGACCCTTCCCGTGAAACGAATCCCTTGCTTTCGGAACCGGTCTTGTCCAGGTCCACCTCCAGGGAATACTTCCCTTCCGTCCTGTTATTGGTCACTGTCCGGATAAAATTCACGGCATTGTTATCCATGACCGAGACAGCCCAGAAATTCTCTTTTTCAAATCCTTCCCACAGATAACTGCGGGCAGGCAGGACTGTCAGAAGGACAAGCATAAGCGAAAGAAAAAGACTGAATGATAAGCGTTTCATAAAGTACCTCCTCTTAATAATTTAAATTCTCTATGATCATACACATAAACTTATTTTAAGATATACATAATAAAAAAACGAATGCCACTTTCTTTTCATGATCATTCCTCATTTATTTATATTAAATAGTTTGATGGGTGAAGCTGATATCATTTTATCCCTTTCACCGGCTGTTCCCGGGTCTCCAGTTTCCTGATGACCAACAGGATATCCTTTTCCACGGCCGGGTAATCGATCACGAATTTTTTATTCCGGTGTTCACAGTTCACGATCCGGATCAATTCATTCTTCCAGGTATCATAATAATACACCTTCACTTTCCTGTACCGGAAAACGTCATCCACAACGATCCGGCCTTTTTGCGCCGTGCTCTTCTTGTTCGCAAGCCAGTTCTCGGCATTGAAATTCCTGTTCTTGATCCAGACATACATATCCTTATCATCCCGGAGCCCCAGGGCCTCCGCATCCGCCACACAGTTGATGAACTTGATATAAGTCAGCTTGATCCAGTCAAATTCATTGTTCTCGAACCGTATCACATGACGGCCTTTCTTCACCTTGATGGTAAAAAGCTGATTCACGGTCTGGGGCATGGTGGAATCGATCTTGCTGTAATTCTTACTGAGCGCCTTTTCCCCGTCGATCAGCACGGTCAGGTTGCCTCCCAGGTAAGACGCCTGCTCTACCATGATCTCAATGAAACCGTCCTCCAGAAAACTGATATGGAATTCCGGACGCACCATCATATCCCTGTGATTCCTGCCCTGGAAATATTTGGAGATATAGCCGTCGCCGGTCAGCTCGTTATCTTTCAGCTTGAAGAGGCTGCCCGTCGGCTTCTCCCAGTCCAGGGTGGGTGCGAAAAAATAATCCGCCACACCTCTGGTCAGCGCCTGCACCGGCAGGATCTTCCCCTTCGTAAAATTAAACTCCCCGGTCAGCTTGTTCAGGTATTCAAAATGATGGTACAGGCCGTTCTTATCGATATAATAATCCCACCACCAGTACATGGCCGAAGAAGAAGTGCAGTTGAAGAAAGAATACCAGAGGACCGTATGGAGCCGGATGCCGGTCCTGTCCTTTTCTTCTTCCGCCCCTTCCTCGATCCCGCCGCCTATCTCTCCCGTAATATGAGGTTTATCCAGTTCATCCATCTTGTACCGGGGTACGGAGAAGAGGGCAGCCTTGAAATCAAAAGTATAGACGTGGGTCTGCGAATAATCGATCTGGGAAAGGTCGAAAGTCTCCATCCCGGACATGGGCCTGGCATAGCTGGTCGTGATCAGATGGCGGTACGGATCGATGGACCTGATATACCTGGCCATTTCCTTGTGCCAGGCCTTGACCTTCCCGCTGTCAAAATGGGACGTCAGGTCCACTTCATTGAACAATTCCCAGGCCAGGATGGATGTGGAGTACCCCCACCGGGCTACGGAATACAAGAGCCTCTGCTTGAATATCTTTTTAGCCGTGTCATCCGTAAAAAAATCTTCAGGTTTATCCAGGGGCCCGCCGTTCCTCCGGTTATAAGGATTCACGTCCCATTCATAATCCAGGTCGAGCATGCGGTGATAATTAAGCACATACTGGAGATAGATCCCTTTCTGCCTGCTGTATTCAACGAATTCATCGAACAGATAAGCGTCCTTCTGGCTGTATGCTCCGAGGCCGACAGCCCTGGGCTTTGTCCATTCCAGGATCAGGCCCCACGGCACGTTCCAGATCCTTGTCCAGTTCATCCGGGCCATGGAAAATTTTTTCAGGTATTCCACATACAGGTTCTCTTTTCCTTTCTGGAGCCACTTCTCCACCCAGCAAAGATTCAGGCCAAGGGGATAGTATGTCTTCCCGTTACTGAAAATAAAACGCTTGCCTTTGGTCCGGATAAAGCCATCGGTATTATCCGGTTCCAGCACATTGAACTCCATGTTCCCTTTTTTATAGACCGTTTCCCCGGCCGGGTTCTTAATCCGTATGGCAAATTTCCATTTTCCCTCTTTTAAGGGCGCAAATCTGATCTTCCAGACCCCTTCACCGGTGGGTTCAAGGTCCTTGTCTAAAAGGACTGAATAAAAACCAGGCATCCTGATCTTTTCATTCCCCGGAGAGATGAATTCGCCTTCGCAGTAAACTTCGTCCGGATCATAGGGATTCCAGTACTGTTCAGCCATTTTAAATATGATCTCCAGCTTGTCATACCGGTATACCGAACGTTCAAAACCGTACAGTTCAGTGACAGTAGGCGTTTTATAATTCTTTTTATCAATCACCACAGGGAGGTAAGGTTCGATCTTCTCTTCCTGGGGAATAAACTTCCCCCCTTTCACAAAGGAAAAATCCAGTATCTTGATGGAGCCTGATGTCAGTTTTTTGGGAAAACCGTATATCATAATATTGAACGCTTTAATATTCTGCTTGTTGAGCATGTAGGAATGGAAGTTCCAGGTGGTCCGCTCCGATTTAAAATACGGCGCGTTCAGGTTGATCTCAAGGGTCTTGGTGATGCCCGGGGAAAGGTATAAAAGCGGAGTTTCGATCCAGGTCCATCCTTCACCTGTCTGGAAGGCCATGGAATACACGGCCGGCACGCGGCCGTTCTCCACTGTAACCAGGATCTTGGAAATATCCGAAAGGTCAAGGGCCTGATTAATGGCATAAGCAGCTTTATGGATATTATCAATGTCCCGGTAATGGAAGAGATAAAAACCTTTCTTATCCCTGGTAATGCCTGAGGATTTCTCCTGTGACCATGAGGGAATGACAGCTTTACTGAGGAGTGAATACCGGCTGATCCTGTTCCCGGCAACGGCCTTCACATAAGGGATGCTGTCCACCTTGTTCTCGATCTTTCTCCCTATAAATCGGATATTATCCACATAAACATTCCCTTTCTGCGCCACCTCGAATTTGAAAAATATCTTTTTTATCTGGTTCAGGCCCACAGCCTGCCTTTCGTAAGATTGTTCATTCCCGTACTTGAACTTTTTTCCGGTAAAATCTATGGTAATATCCTTGTTCCATCCTTTTTTCAGGTTCACGCTCTTGGCTTCATACCATTCAAAGGATTCTTTAATGGAATAAGCGAAGGTAAACCTGGCCGCCGGTTTGGTGGAAAGGATATCCAGTTTCATCTCGTTCAATCCGTAAAGAGAAGGGACATCTACGCGCGTGACCAGTCCCAGCCCTTCCTTAAAGAACGTGATCTTCAGGCTTTTTTTCCCTTCCGTGGCATAATCATAGGAAACACCCGCATCCTTGACGATATTCCCGTACAGTTCATCAATGAGCCACAGGTTCTCCCTTTCAAAATTCTCCCAGAGATACTGGAAAGCATATTTGGAATCAACGGCCGAAAGGGAAGGGTTCCGGAATACCAGTATAACAAGAAATATAAAGATTCTTTTAACCATTAGGGCCCTTCTGTTAAAATCCCATGAAAGCTGTGACAGGATATAACTTCGGAAAACGTTTTAATTAATTAACGGGCACCATCATGTTTAATTTTTCTCATTCTCGGGAGCCATCCATGGCGCCCTCCGAGGGGAATCGCGTTTTTAACCTCCTGTTAAAAAAATCAGCGATTCCAAACCGAAAAATTAAACATGATGGTGCCCGTTAAAACACGGCACTGGAATAATGAAAATATCAGAAGTACAGTTCGGTCTGGAACTTGAAGAGCTCGGCCGGGTCCTTCCCCGTCTCACCCTGGATGATATTATCATATCCCGAACGATACGCCTGGCCGGGCAGATAAAGGCCGTACAGGAACTTCAGCACCAGCTTGTTCTGATACACATACCGCACGGAAGCATCCACTTCCATGCCCAGGCCAATAGCCTTGTATTTTCCGCCAAAACGGTTCACAGCCACTACGGAATTTCCCGGCAGATTGTAATAATAGAAATATTCCAGCATAGGAACCACCTTGTTCTCGTCATCACCCGTGGTGCCGATGGTATAGCTGATATTTGCGCCGATAATGCCCGTCGGGTAACGCGATACGGACGGGTCCTGGAGCCTCTGGTCCTCTTCCTGGACCGGGCTGCCCAGGCCGGAATTATGCATGTACGGGCTGGCCTTGAAGATCTCGCCGTATCCGGCAAAATCCGTGCCGTACGTCCTTCCGTACATGACCTCGTTCAGGCCGTAAAATCCCTCGATGGTTCCGGGCGTGGATGGCTTATCCCCGCTGCCGCCCAGGTGAAAGAGAGCAGCGGCCAGCTTCTCCTGTCTGTATTCCAGGCCGGCCCGGTAAACATAAGCGTTATACCTGGCTGTCCCGTAATAATCCTTCTGCACCAGGTCCAGGCCGATATCCAGGTCATAATAAGTGCCGACAGCTTTCCTTCCCAGTTCATATCCTCCTTCCACAAAGACCTTCAGGTACTTCGTGAACACGCCCTGCCGCGTGTAATTCAAGCCGATGAGATACCGGTGGTCAAAACCGTCCGCGTTGGAATCCCCCTGCACCAGCTTCTTGCCGCCTTTGTCATAGAACATCAGGTAACTTTTGAAGCTGTTGTTCTTATACGTGATGCGGTTAATAAAGCCGTACAGGTTGATGTCGTTGTCGCCGTACATCCTGTCCCAGATAAATCCGCCTGAACTGTCATAAAGCCCGGCCGTGCCGTCGTTGATCTTAAAGGCAAAAAAGTCGGACTTCATCTGAGGCTCAAAGAAAAGGAAATCCCAGCTGAGATTGAAAACAAGGCCGTCGCCGGTAATATATAAAAACAGGTCCTGGGGGATGTCCTTGATGGCATCGGTCTCCTCATACACGGTCCCGCTGTAGAACTGACGGCCGCCCGTGAAATTCACGTACCGCCAGATGATCTCATCCGCTTTGATATAAAGATTCTCTATTTTGATCCCTTTATAATTCCGCTGGGAAGAAGGGCTGGGATCGCCGATGAACTCGCCCAGGTTCGCGTTATGCTCGGAATTAAAATAATCGTTATGGGAGGCCCAGAGCGTATCCTTTTTGTTCAAGCCCAGGGCCAGGGTCACGTTGCGCATGACCAGGAGGTTGAACTTGAGCGAGAACATGGTATAAGCAAATTCATCCAGGTCATCATACAGCCGGGCGCCCGTAGAGAGCTCGTGCGTGGTAGTCTTATCGAAACCGTTATTGAGCCTGTTCCAGAACAGTTTGGCATTACCGGTCACATCCAGGCTCTCCACCTTGGCCGAAAGGTCCGCGGAAAAGCAGACAAGCAGGAGAAGCAGGATAACTGTATTTCCGTATTTTTTCATGGTACGATCCTCCTAAAAAGATATGCTCTTTATCGAAACAGAATATATACTCTCTGAATCCACTGTTTTAAAGCCGAATTCCGTTTGTAAGGGCTTGAACTGCAGGGAAAGCCCGAACGAAAGAGAATCCAGGAATTCCTGTTCCCGGCTGTAATGGAAACCAAGCACGGGTATGATCTCCATCACGGGCAGGATAAAATGATATAGGAACGAAAGGCTTGATTCGAATTCATTGTAGGACGAATAATTAAATACCGCCTGAGCCTGAAGATCGAACGGGAACATATGGTTATAGAACAAACCCAGGTCCGGATAAAAGGTATCGGAATATTTCCCGAAATAAGTCAGGTCGCTCCCGATGTTCTTCACGTACAGTCCGGCCAGTCCGTCCTTCATAACGCTGTAATTCACGGAGAAGGAGGAGAGGAAAAGAAGGTTGGAGGTCCCGGCCAGCGAATTCTTATAGATAAGAAAGGAGATCCCGGCCAGCAGTTTTTCCATGATCCTGACGGAAAGCGCCGGATTGATCCCGTAGTTCCGGCAGGTCATGGTCTCATCGGAAAAATCATTGTAATAGATCTTTAAACCCGCGTTGTAAGGGGCCAGTTCCTTTTTTTCGCTCACAGTACTAAGCTGGAACAGAATATTCCCGAACGTATCCCTGAAATAAGAGACCTCATGATAAGAATAATCCCGGATACCGATCAGCGAGGGACAGTTATAAAGATTATAGCTGTCGTTATAGACGGCCGACATAAAACCGCCGGAAGCCAGTCCCAGCGGCGACATGATGCTGTACCGGTTGAAGATGTTCTCAGCCGGAAGAAAGGCCGTAACACCCAGTAAAACGACACATACAAAAAGGAATCTTCTTTTCATCTCATTCTCCCTTTCCCGTGATCTCTTGTTTTTATTTGATAATAACGAACCGGCCGGTTGTCTTAAAACTGTTGAATTCAATCTTATAGAAATAAAGACCCCGGGATATCTTTGTTTTCAGGCTGGAATACGGGATCGTGACGCTCTTCACTTCCTCATCCCCGAATTCCTCCGTCTTTTCATAGACCTTTTTATAATTCTCATTGTATATATTCAGTTTCATTTCACCTTCCTCATGGGAAAGGAATTGGAAACTGATGGGCTCGCCTTTTATATAATCCACTTTTTCCGGTTTCTCAACGATCTCCAGGACGTCCTTCCTGATATCCTCATCATAGTTCTTCAGGCTTTTCAGGACCTCGGCAGCAGGCTTGTTCTGGGGCGTGAAGTCGCTGTCGTTCCAGCCTCCGGCATTTGGATCGGGATGCCACCGCCAGAGGAAGAATCCGTCGAACCAGTCCTCCCTGAGGAAGGTCTCGATGAACGCGGAGTAAGCCTTGGCCTGTATCTCCATGTCCGTATGCCCTGCGGTTACCGCATATTCCCACGGTTTGGCCAGGACCGAATCAGCCGGAACGTCCGCGCTGAAACTCCTGTACCCGATCTCGGTAAAAACAATATTGCGTTTTTGGCTGACGGAAAAATTCCTTAATGTCTGGAGCCAGTTCTTCCCGTAATAAGAACCTATGACCCGGCAGAAGCTCCAGGCCTCTTTTATCTCGTTCTTTACTTTCATGTTCCCCATGAGCAGGGGAAAGTAAGCATCGATGCCGATCAAGTCCAGTTCGGACCAGAACCCCACTTTTTCAAAATTATCCCAGTTGGCGGAATACGAAACAAGGCCGCTGTATACGCTTTTTACCTCGCGCGCAAGGACCGTCCAGTAGCTGGTGTACTGGTTCGTGGAAACGCCGGTCAGTTCCGTTCCGATGATGAACATATCCGCGTTCCTGTCCCTTGCCAGCGCGGCGTAATGCATGACCGCGTTCCGGTAATTGGTCCACCAGATCGTAAAATTGGCCGGGACGATATCGGTCCGGGAAGCGCCGTTGGTCACGTCGACATGGAGCTTGATCACGGTCTTCAGGCCGATGCTTTTGGCGTAGCTGATGATTCTCCCCGCTGCATCGTCCGAAGGCGTCTGCCACCAGCCGTTCGTTTTATTGTATATCTGGTTGGCGGACGTGCTGTTCTGGAACCATGTGACCGGGATGACCATGGTGTTCAGTCCCGTCTCTTTCATGGAATCAGCGGAAAGAAAGGAAGAAGATGACTTGAACACGTCCTTTCCGCCGTAATCCATGAAATTGGCGCCCCGGTAGACGTTCAAGCCCAGAACAGGAGTGAGGGCTCCCATAAGAAGAGCGACCGACAATAAAATTTTTTTCATTTTCTAATCCTCTATTACAACCGTATTACTATTGTATTACCTTTTTACTTCCACGTAACGGCATCGATATAAAAAGAGGAATTGACGTTCACGTTCGTGGCCGTGCCTGATGTCCCGATCTTCACTCCAAAAATGATCACCTTATCCGGGTCGAATCCGTCATCCATGAACCCGTAACTGCCTGCCGCGGTACTGACAGCCATTTCGACCTTGTACCATGTATTGGTAGCGATTGTACTGACCATGGGAAGGAAAGAGGAATACCAGTTTTTGAAATTACTGTCCTTTAATAATACCTGAAGGCCGTTCGGGGCAGAAGGGACTTCGCCTTTCAGGTCACCCGGGATATACGCCCAGAACGTAACGGTCTTGTTGTTTAAGGCCACAGGGACCCTGTTCACGTTGTACGGTTTAAATTTTCTCATATCCACATACGCTTCACCTTTGGAAAGTGTGGCTGATTGGGCCACCAGGGTGACCGCTAATTTCAGGGAATAATCCCCTGCGGCAGCCTGTTCCGCGGAAGAAGAGACCCCGGTCACTCCCAGCGAATCGGCATAGCCCGAAGCGGTCCAGCCGTCTGCCAGTCCCGACTCGAAATTGAACATGGATTGGTCCGTCACAACCGGGGCCAGTACTTCCTTGTCGCTGGTACAGCCGGCCATGAGGGATGTAAAAAGTATGATCATGATGAATATCCTGTTCTTCATAACAGAGCCTCCTGAAATTTATTTTCCGCGATCCGTTAAAACTTTAAAGCCAGATTCCCGTAATAATTGTTGCCTGTTGCGTCATTGAACGTGCAGTCATACCCCAGGGAGAACCGCCTGCTTTCCACGCTGAAACCGTACTCCAGCCCTGTCTCGCTTCCCAGGACCCGGTTGGCTCTGCTGGCGTTAAAAGAGACACCGGCCGTGATCTCATATCCTTTCATGGAATTCGACAGAAGGGAGAGGGCTTCCCGGAAACCGAGGGAGAAAAGGAAGCCGCTGTTATCCGAGAGCCGGCTGCTGAGATACCTGTTCACGCCAAGTCCCACAAGGACCTGGCTGAGGTCCTTGACAACAGGGATATAGGCCAGAAAACCGGTCAGGAGCCTGGCCCGGTCCGTATCCGCCAGGTTCTTTCCAAGATTCTCACAGGAGAAGAAAAGTCCCAGCCTGTCGATATACTGTACTTTATCGAATTCAAAATGATAAAGAAGCCCGATATCCGCCGTGTATCCTGTATCGGAATATTCCTCCGCCTTCTCGTTCTCCAGCTTAAGCCTGATCCCGTAATGGATATCCGGGATACGGTTCAGGAAAAAGGAGGATGAGGCGGCCATGAGGCTGACGCGGACAAAGGAGTACCGGAAGGTCCCGGTCTTTTCTCCGGTCTCATTCAGGATATCGAGGACACCGGATGTTTTATAATTAACGCCCAGCCCGGCCGCCATTTTCCCGATCCTCTGGCCATAAGCCAGGTTCATGTCATAAAAATCCCCACCCTGGCTGTTGAACATCAAGCCGATCCCGATTTTGGACAAGGAGTTGACGGCAGCCGGGTTCTGATAAAAGCCGTTCACGGGTTTCAGAAGGGAATACGAATTATATCCCAGACCGTCCAGGCCGGCCAGGGAGAAAGGCGCGGTAAGCAACAGGATAAATGAAAGGAATTTCATGGGTCATCCTCCTATTTAACGATCACGGGGAAAAGCCTGCTGCGGGAAACGGAATTGTCCGTATAATACACGGTGGTGTATGCGGAATAAAATCCTTTTTTGATACCGAGTCCGGCGGGCGTAAAGGTGATCACGCGGTCCGCGGAAAGCTGGG
>JAQTRT010000338.1 GCA_028711675.1 bacterium
GATAAGGCACCAGTTTCCCGGACTGTCCCATGTGTTTGACCAGGTCAACGATCTTTTTATCCGGATACAGATACAGGAGCCTGATCCTGAATTCCCCCTCTGTCCTCTCCATCTCCTCCAGGAGCCGGAAAAGGTCCTCTTTATTCTCCCGGCCGAAACGGATAAGGTCCTGGGCGATCAGGACGATTTCCCGGAACCCGGCCTTTACTTTATTCTTCAATTCGTCCATGATCCGGCTGACAGGCCTGGAATAAGCCCTGCCCTTGATGAGGGGTATGGTGCAGTAGGAGCATTTTCTGCTGCATCCGTCCGATATTTTTATGAATGTGTAAGAACGCGGGGTCAGGCTGACGAATCCGGAACGGTCCGGGTCCCGTTCATACTCCAGGCCGAGGAATTCCCTGAAGAATTCCCGGCTGGAATAAAACTCTTTTATGTCCGGGATCTCCTTCTTCAGTTCTTTTTTATAAAGGTTCACAAGGCATCCGATGACGATGACGCGCTTGCCTGTCAAACGTGAATATTCCAGGATAGTGCCGATGGACTCTTGTTTGGCCGGCTCGATGAATCCGCATGTATTGATGATGATGATATCGGCTTTCCGGTAACGGGATTCGATCCTGTATTTCCGGGACAGGTGATGAAGGATGAGCTCGGAATCCGTTAAATTCTTTGGGCAGCCCAGAGATTCAACGTAAACGCTCTCCATTCCTTATTGCCAGTCCTTGATGATGAGGTTGTACGTGGATTCATCATAAGGGTCTTTTTCCCATTTGATGATCTTGTTGGCGATCTCGCCGCGTTTACCCAGCTTCGTGGGCTTGCCGTTGATGTTCACGTTAATACCGCCGGCATTGCCGATCTTCAGCTGCAGGACATCGTTGGCTTCCAGTTTGATGGTGTCCTTGGGATAATAAATAACGCCTTCCTGTTCCTTGCCGTCGATAAAAGCTTTGATGTAGGTCTTCTCCCTCACTGTTCCTTCGAAGATGATCTTCTGCTTGGTGGTCGATTTTTCGGAGGATCCTTTTTTAATGGATTTCCGGTTGGTCATGGCATTAGTGGCGTTGGAGACCATCTGGTTGGTCTCCACGTCGACAAAGGTATGGAGCTTCCTGATGTTGGCGTTGATCAGGTCATTGTTGAAGGAATTGATCTTCAGCATCAGGTCCGGTACGCTGTCAAAATCAAAATCGACCGATTTATCCTCGCCGGGCTTTAAGGGGAGCGTGACATCATTGATATGGAAGACAAATTCAAGAGCTTTCTGGTCCTGGGCCTTGGTGGCGTCCGTGAGCTCGCTGATCTTCTCGAACAGGATACTGTACAGTTTGTTTCCCAGCTTAATCTTGTAATATTCGTTCGGCACAAAATCAGATTGGAGGGAATCGCCTGAAAATTCGATGGATTTGATCTCGCTCAGTTCCGTGTAGATCTTGTCCTTGTTCCCTTTGCCCAGGGACGTAAAAATGACCTTGAAGAGCAGGAACAGGAGGATAACGGCCATAAGCCCGGCTGCTCCGATCACCACATAAGCCAGGTTGATGAACTTCCTTTCTTTCAGGGGCAGTTTGAATAATTTCAGCGATTCGATCCTTTCCCTGATATCTTTTTTGGGTTTGGGCTCGGGTTCCGGAGTCTCGTCCAGTTCCACGACCTCGATGTCCTCTCTCTCTCCTTTAGGTTCCCGGACAGGTTCCGTTTTTTTTACGGGAGCGCTCTTTTTCCGGACCGGTTCCCTGCTTTTCATCACGTTGATGGCGGGTACGCTCTTCATTTCCGGTTCCTTTTCTCTTTCCTCCTCGCCTGGCTTCACCTCGCCGATCTTGGAGGATTTGTACATGTTGATCACTTCGGCCGGATCGAGCCCCAGGGCCCGCGCGTAGTTCCGGATAAAGCCGATAATATAGGTCTCAGCCGGGAACTGGGCGTAATCATCGGCTTCAAGAGCTTTCAGGTACTTGCTGCCTATCCTGGTCTCTTCCGCGATCTGGTCTATGTTAATCTTCTGTTTTTCTCTCTCTCGTTTTAAATAGTTGCCCACGGATGCCATAGTTTAATCTCCTTCGATCTTTAATAATAACGGGTTCTTTATGGTTTGCGTGTTAACCGGCAGGTTAAACTCAAATTCGTTGTCCGTCATTTTCGTATTGAGCGTGATGTCGCTGAAACTGATGGATATAAAATTCTCCTCCAGGGTCGTGGCCTCGGCCTTCACGATCACCCAGAACTGGTTTACGTACAGGAGGATCTTCTTGAAACCGGAGGTTACGTCCTTCTGCTCGAGGAGGAGGATATAATAAGGCATGTTGTTGATGAGAACGGGTTTATTCGATTTATGGAACGAGATGTTGAATTTATTCCTCATATAATACAAGGACGACTTCCCGCTCACCAGGAATCCCGGCTTGAAGTGCTCCAGGTTCTGTTCGCCCAGGACGTTTAACTCCGGCACATAGATCTTCAGGACCTTGCCGTCCGAATAGATGATCTGGTCCTGCGGCTGGCTGTAGAGCATGATGAAATTATCGGGGATCCTGTACTTGATCACACCCCTGGATGCGGTCTCGATATT
>JAQTRT010000339.1 GCA_028711675.1 bacterium
CATAGAGACGGCTGTGAAGGAGGGTTCCCGGGACCCTGTTAAATAGTATATCCTGATTTATTTATATTTCCAGAAAATGATGAGAAGATATACGTCATGAGCTATATTGAATTTTATTATATACAGGTATTGTATTTTAACTTTTATATAAAATAGAGCAAGGTGAAATCACATTACACTTTTCTGATTTTCTTGATAATAAAAAAAATATTAATATAATCCGATATATGTCTGTCTATTCAAATCTTTATGAAATTTTGGAAGTGCCTGTCAGCGCCGCTGAAGATGAGATCAAGTCCGCTTTCCGCAGGCTGGCCAAGGTCTTTCATCCGGATAAGAATAAAAACACTCCCGGATCAGATGCTCAATTTATCATCATTCATAATGCTTACAGCGTATTGACCGATCCCAATAAAAGAAAAGAATATGATACTTATCTCAGGACAAGCAGCAGCATGAAGTCCCGGAAACAAAAAGGTCCGGGAAAAAAGGCCGTGCTTCCGGGAACAGTGAGCGGCCGGGACGATTATCTGGACGCTGTTTCCTGCCAGTTTAATTTTTTATTATGGGATGTTGAAGAAATACTCCGTCAGACAGGCATGATCTTCTGGAACAGGGAAAAGCTCCGGCATATTGACGTGAATATCTGGGATAAGGAATACAGCGGAGGATCCCCGGGAGATTATGTCCTGAAAATACTCTTCTTCCTTGATAAATGGGTGCTCACGCCTGCAGGTTACAAGGATCATTTTTTGAATACCGGGATAAAGAGCAAGGCGGACTGCAAGAATTATTTTTACAGTATCCATACCCGGACAATAGATCTTCTGAAAAATGCCGTTCCCGGTGATCTGATGAAAATCCTGCCCGGCTCTGATATTCGTTTGATCGATGCCATATTTGAAGCCCAGAACCATGCCATCCATTATATAAGCTTTATCAACCAGGTCCTGGCCGGTGAAATTGACTTTATACCGCCTTTTCAGCATTCAAATTCTTGTTATGAATAAAGGATAGGGTCATTATAAAGGTTTGAATTGTTTTATGCATTAAATGTTGAAATTCGGCCCCTTTTCTTTCTAAAATTTCCCTTGTCTTTTCATAAAAAAATGATATGATATAACTTATGAATTTGTTCGAGATCCCTGCGGAGATCAGGGAAAAGGCCGAGAAATTAAAAAAAGAGCTGAACAGGCACTCCTATCATTACTATATCCTGGATGATCCTGTTGTCCCGGACCAGGAATATGACCGGCTCTTCAGGACCTTAAAGGAACTGGAAGATGAGTATCCGGGCCTGAGGACGCCTGATTCGCCCACACAGCGGGTCGGCGCATCTCCGTTAAAGGCATTCCGCACAGTGAAGCATTCAACAGCCATGTTGAGCCTGGATAATGCGCTCAATGAAGAGGAGTTTCTCGATTTCGACAGCCGCATGAGGAAAGAGCTCGAAAAAGAGAAGATCGAATATATCGTAGAGCAGAAATATGACGGCCTGGCCATTGAACTGATCTATGAAGATGGCGTGCTGTCACTCGCAGCCACGCGCGGTGACGGAATCGAAGGCGAGGATGTGACCGGTAATATCAGGACAATCCGATCCGTCCCGCTAAAACTGATGGGTGCAGGCTATCCTGGCCGGCTCGTTGTACGCGGTGAAGTGGTGATGTTCAAAGATGATTTCCGTGAACTGAACACCATCCAGGAAAAAGAGGAAAAAAAGGTCTTTTCAAATCCGCGCAATGCCGCTGCAGGTTCGGTCCGGCAGCTCGATCCGAAGATAACAGCCGGACGCAAGCTTAATATGTTCGTTTACGGTATCGGTGAGCCCCTGGACCCGAAGTATAAAGTGAAGAGTGTCCGGGCCATCTACGGAAAATTAAAAGAATGGGGTTTGAACGTGAATCCGGACATGCTGGTCTCGGATGAGATCGGCAGGATAAAGGAATATTATGACAGGCTGGAAACACGGCGCGATAAGCTGGAATACCAGATAGACGGCATCGTGGTCAAGGTGAATGACCTGGAGGCTCAGCAGGCCCTGGGCGAGCTGACCCATTCCGTACGCTGGGCCGTTGCATGGAAGTTCAAGCCCATGGAAGCAGCCAGCGTGGTCCGGAGCATTGAAGTGCAGGTGGGACGCACAGGCGCCCTGACGCCTGTGGCTATCCTGGACCCTGTAAGCGTGGGAGGAGTTACGGTCTCGCGCGTCACGCTCCATAATCCGGACGAGATCGAGCGCCTTGACGTGCGCGCAGGCGATACAATCATTATCCACAGGGCCGGTGACGTGATACCCAAAGTGAGCAGGGTCATCACGGAGAATCGGCCGAAGAACGCAAAGCCCTTTCTTTTTCCGGAGAAATGCCCGGTCTGCGGCACCAGGGTCGTCAAAGAAGAGGAGGAGATCATCCCGCGCTGTCCGAACCAGAACTGTCCGTCCCAGATCGCGGAGACCCTTATCCATTTTACCGAACGGGACAGCATGGACATCGAAGGTGTCGGTACGGAATGGATCACCAGGCTGGCTGAAAGCGGATTGTTGCGCGATGTGGCTGATTTTTA
>JAQTRT010000096.1 GCA_028711675.1 bacterium
AGATGAACGTGAATTTTATCAATTACTTGATTATAAAGATGATGTGGATTTAGTTGACAAATTAAATAAATGGGAGTATTATTACAATTATGATAGACCGCATATTTCACATAATGGAAAAACACCACATGAAATTATGAAGGCTCTTTTAGAAAAGACGTGAAATAGTCTAAGAGGGTATGAAGTATTACACTTTTCCGTAATTACACAAAAGGCAGGGACTTTTACGACCTCATGTTTTTTTAAACCGGAAAATCATTCCGGAACTGGACCTTTTCATCAATGCGGTCAGGCAGACCCATCCTGACAGAAAGATCAATGACCTGAATGACCTTCTGGTTTGGGTGGAAAAAAAGATCAGAAGCATGGACGGAAAAAAAGTGGCAGGCGATCTGGAACCATTTTTGTTAAAAACCGGGGAAACGGGTCTTGTGAACAGAAAGAATCTTCTGCTTTTTCTGGATCAATACAGGAATACCCTTGGTGAAACCCTGGTCTCCAAAAAGTCAAAGACTTAGGATTGTTATATTGATTCTTACTTAATATTTGAATATTAATATTGAAAATAAAATAATTTATACTATATTTAATTCAATAATGAAAAAAATATATTTTGCCGCTCTTCTGTCTGTTCTCAATATCTGTTCCGGATATTCTTATTCCTATAAACCCGGATTGCCCGTGAATATTTATCTGAATAGTGGTATATTTCAGGGAAAGACATATTATACTCCCTCCTGCTGGCAGGGGGATATTATGTGCATCAGTTATGCTGAAACATGCTCCAACAATCCGAATTCTTCCCCTTCATGCATTAAAATTGATTATATTTTCACTAACCAGTCTGTCATGAACTGGATAGGCATCAACTGGTCATTCCCTTCCTATAACTGGGGGGACATAGACGCCGGGCTGGATCTTACCGGTGCCAGCCGCGTGACTTTTTTCGCACGCGGTGAAAAAGGACAGGAGACCATAGCTGTTAAATTCGGGGGGAACTTCGGATTGTTCCCGGATTCAACAGATGTGATCGCGGGCCCCATCACTCTGACAAAGGAATGGAAACAATATGAAATCCCCATACAGGAGGAGGACCTGACCCATATCAGTATGGGTTTTGGCCTGATGATGTTCAGGAAAGATTATAAGAACAGGAAATTAAAAAAAGCAACGGTATATCTTGATGATATCATTATTGACTGATATATCCGGAACATTATGAAAAAAATGAAATTGTTTATTGTGATTGCGGCAGTACTATTTTATCCCTTATTTGTGTGCGGTCATGAAACAAAGAAAACGGAATTTCCTTTCTTCCTTTACAGGGATTACGGCGTATCCGGTTCTGTGCATTATTCTCCCAGCGGCTGGATGGGGCATCAATACTCGCTCCGCTTATGGGGGAACTGCCGTGAGAATCCGTATTCCGGCCAGACCTGCATTAAAATCGTTTATGATCCTTCAATTGTGGATTCCAAAAAGAGCTGGGCCGGCATATACTGGCTCCATCCGGCCAATAACTGGGGAATTGTGCCAGATGCGGGTTATAACCTGACAGGTGCCGTAAAATTTGTTTTTCATGCCTGCGGCGCGAAAGGGGATGAGATCATTAATTTTTTTATAGGCGGTGTAACGGGAAAACACGGCGATTCCGGGAGCAGCGGGACACTGCCTGTCACGCTGAAGCCGAAATGGCAGAAATTCGAGATCAAGCTTGACGCTGTGAACCTGACCAATATTATCGGCGGGTTTGGTTTTTCCGTGGCCAAGGAGTTCAATCCTGAAAAAATTGTTTTTTACCTTGATGATATGTATTATGAGGGCCGGGAAGGGCAAAAGAAGGAAGCTGCTGATCCGGAAGCAAAATCCGGTCCGGCTGGTCCAAAAACCAAACCCGCTGACGAGAAAGGCAGGCTCCTCCGGTATCTGTCATCCGTTGAATCCCGGAATACCGGCCTTTATGAAAGCTACCAGAATACAGCCTGTTCCATCGAAGATATGCGGTTCATCAGCGAAATACCCTTAATGCGGACGGAAAACGGATACCTGGACAACCTGGGGTTTCTTTACGATAATGCCTTATGCCTCATGGCCCTGATGGATACGGGGGAATTGGCCAAAGCAGAAAAGCTGCTGGAAGTTTTTCAGGATAATTTTTTTATGAACAAGAACGGGCTGTCCGGCCTGTATAATGCCTACTATATCGGAAATCATGATTATTTTTTTTACACGAAACCCGAAAAATACAATTTGCTGGTCATGGGCCTGGACGGGAACCGGATCTATTTCAAATCCAATATATTTATCGGCCTGGCAGCCCAGTATCATTATTCTTATACTTCATCACCGGCCTTCCTCGATTTTATCATGAAGATATACCGATGGACCGAGAAGATCAGGTGCATCGTCCTGCCAAACGAAACAGACGGGCCTTTAGCCATGGGATACGGACCGGGCCTTGAAGCGGAAAGGATCTTTTTAACGGAAAACATCCTGGACCATTATGCTTTTCTTAAAATCCTGATCACCATGATGGAGACCGGGGATAAGAATGTTGTATCGGCCGCGGAAAGGAACAATGTCTCCCTGGAAGCCGTAGAACAGAAACGGAACAATATTTTATACTGGATCAAGTATGAGGCCTTTAATGAACGGGGAACATTCAACCGCGGTGCGACAGGCCCTGACGTGAACGGGGATTATGCCATCGACACCGTAGAGGCCTTGGATGTCAATACAGCCGGCATCCTGGCATTAGGCCCGCAGGAACTTATGAATATCGGGACCGATCCGTACAGCCTGATGGAAACCATTGAGAAAAAATTCAAGGTCAGCGTTAAAGTAAAAGGACAGACCTATTCAGGATTTGATTTCACGACCACACTCGGTTATCATTTAAAGCGTTCCCGTCCCATGATCTGGTGGGAGGGTACGGCCCAGATGTGCCTTTGCTGCAGGATCATGGCGCAGTATGCCTCCTCCCAGGGCCAGGCCGATCTTGCCGAACAATACAACAGGAAGTACAGGTTTTATCTCAAACAGATGGACTTATTTTCACGGAATGCCGTAAGGTCACCCTGGACGGCTCTGCCTTATGTATCCGAACTGGTGGATAAAAATACGATCCTTTATTCCTTCAATGACTTGTGGAGCATACCCAGGGGACGGACCGATCAGAATGCCGTGACAGGGAAAAAAGAGCCCCGTTACGTGATTTCCTTATCAAGTACATTATGGCGGTACTTTGCAGCGACGGGATTGAATCCTTTATTGTTTTTTCCCCGTTAGGAGCCTTCTCAGACCATCATTTAAGCCCGATATCCGTGGTCTTTATCCGGTATAAATAATCCTGACCGGTACAGATAAAAATATCAGAATCGCTGACCAGGCCTGTTTTTATATCCGGCAAATATTGTGAAGTTAATTCTATCCCCCACTGATTTAATACGGTTATTCCATCCTTGAGCAGGAGGATGATGTCACTGTTGCGCCACAGGTAAGGCGGACTGACGGGGGAAGCGGATAAACTGATATTCCAATTGATCTTTCCCAGGGAAGCATCGATGGAGTACAGTTGACCCCCGGATACGACTAGTATAACCGAGTTCATCGGCCCCTGATTCATGGATTCAGGCGACCGGGGCAGGGAGCATTCCCAGAGCATCGATCCTGTCCCCTGCTGCAGTGCGATAAGGCTTCTTCCGGCAGTATATATGATATTGTCTCCCAAAGCGAGCAGAGGGACATTGCTGTTAAGGTCTGTCAGTTCCTTTGAATAATTGACTCTGGCATCCGTCAGGCTGATCGAATAAAGGGTGCCCTTTTCCGTGAACAGGAAGAGTACTGAATTATTTAATACAGGGGTTTGCGAAACAGCGCCGTCCAGCTGTATCTGCCATTTCCTGTCCCCGGTTGCCATATCAAGAGCCTGAAGCAGTCCCTTGTTATTACACACGATGACCAGGTCCTGATAAAAAACAGGAACAGGCTGCCGGAGGACACCTGTTGACAGGCCCCATGATACCTTATTCTTATTATAATCATAGGCATAGAACTGGCTGTTGTCGTACCCGATGAAGAATGTCTTGTTCCATATACCGATAGAGCTGATCCTGTTCTGCGGTCTGTAGAACTGGACGGTGTTCATGAATATACCGGGATCAAGAATGGTCTCCCAGGTCCCCGTTGCGGTGTTTAATGTATATATCGGACCGTCCTTATCAAGGAACATGATATGATCTTTAACCGAATAAAACTGTTTAAAATTGATCCCCTTATTATTCAAATTAAATATTTGCGTGTAAGATAATCCTTTCCGGGGAATAAGGTTCAGCGGTTCAGGATGATCGGACGCGGAATTTCTTATATCAACTTCCTTCGGCAGGTAACGGGGATGCGTGACCAGCAGTTTTGGGTATGTCTTTTCCGGGGCCAATTCAAAATAAGGCGTATGCCCGATATTTTTTTTCTGCCGGTATATACTGCAGTTTTCCTGTGAACTGAGCACGGTGAACGGCAGGCAGCTGTCGAACCGGGCAATGACCTGCGCCTCATTGATCATATCAAAAGAGACCTGCGCGCCCTGTCCGGAAAGACGGGTAACGCCTTCAGAAGTCAGGAACAAGCTCTCCTTTCCTTTGATATAATACTGGTTTGTTCCCGTGACAGCTTTTACAGTACCTTCTTCCACGGAAAGCACGATCGAACCGTCTGTCTTCTGTACAGCGAAAGTGGTACCGGTAATTTTAAATACAGCCGGGCCGGCGTAAATAATCAGGGGTTTTTGGGACGCTGATTTAACAACATGCCCGTACAGAGTTCCGTTCAGCAGGGTGACTTCAAATGCTTTTTTCCCCTGGATCTCGATACGGGTATCTTTTTCAAGTAATATCACCTTTTCCGTGTTGATCTGGAACTGGCATAAAGTTTTTACCCGGATATCCATCTTTTTCTTCAGGCTGTATCTGAATTTTTTATCCTGAAAAAAAGGTTTTTGATCAATAAAAACGGAATTTGAAATTTTTGTTATGATCAGGCTGTCCGGCTGATAAAATGAAAAGAACAATATCCCGGCAATAACAAGAAGACCGGCCAGATTAAGGACCGGCCGCAGCCTGAATCCGGCCAGCTGTATCTTAAGAAACCCGATCATTGTGATAAAATAGTTATGATGTTCTTTCCCCCGGGCTTGTTCATAAATGAGCGCAAAACGGTCGGGGGATACAAGCCCCGATGGTTTATCAACATGCTGCCGGGCTTTGATGAACCGGGCGAATTTTTTCCGGCAGGCAGGACATTTATTCACATGAGACCGGACCTTCATTCTCTGACCAGCCGGTAAGGCATCCAGCGCCAGTAAAATAAGCTGGGATGTCATATTACAGGACGTCTTCATTAAATCCTCCTTTACGCAATTTCAGTTCCAGGGAACCAAGGGCTTTTTCCAGCTGGTACATAATGACCCTTTCCGATTTATCAGTGACATCCGAGATCTCCTTATGGCTCATCCCCTGGAAATATCTCATGACCACCAGTTCCCTTGTATCCCCTTCAAGCGATTCCAGCGCCTCCAGCAGGAAGGCGACGAGTTCGTTCTTCATGTATTCCTTTTCAATGTCTATTCTGTGGTCCCTGGCACGGCTGATGTAACTTTCCCCGTCCCTTACCTCCGGCTTTTTTATCTTAAAAAAGTCGACGCATTGATTATGGGCGATCGTATAAAGCCAGTTCTTGAAATTTACGGTCTCTTTCAGGTCAGGGAGTTTTAAATATGTTTTTATAAAGATCTTATCAACAAGATCCAGGATCGTGTCATCCTCGGAATAACATAAATATCTTCTCACATAAGAATATATCATGTCCTTATAACGGTGATATAATTCCCTGAAGAGATGCTCTCCTCTGGTCTTCTTGTATTCAGTAAGCAGATCCTGGTCAGACATATTATTAAGATGACCGCTGGTCTCCCGGAAGATCAGACCGGAAAGGACATAAGAAGCGGAAAACAATCCTATCTGCTGCAGGAGCAATTTAATTGATAATGGGAAGGTCAGCATCACTGGTATATTATGATATAATTTAATTTTAATGTCAAGTAGGGCATCTGTTAATTATTCCGGTTCATTGAATCCGGGGGAAGCGGCCGGATGGGCCGTACTCCCGCCGGACTCATTTCATCCCCGTTATTTTTTAATGGCAAAATCAGTGTTTTTCTCAAACATGATATCATCAAGATAGAAACAGCAACCGTCCGGATTATACGTACCGGAGAACACGACACAGAAACCGCCGCTGACATAGGTCAGATTCTCATTGGATATGCTGATCTCATACTTTCTCCACTCTCTGGTCAGCTCGATCTGATCGGAGGACACGGAACATGTATCAGGGAAATCTCCTGTGATCCCGCCTATTTTAAATTCCACTGTTTCACCGCCTTTTTCACCCCTGGCAAAGAAAACACATCTGGCGGCTCCGGTTAAATTATATCCGCCTTTTGCCGTGCCCCAGTTATTGGCAGGACTCTGCCAGAAAATTCCCGCCCACCCGGCTTTTTGAGAATTCTGTGCTGAATATTTGATCTGAATGCAGGTTTTCCCGGATTTTGGATTGATCTTACAGCTATTCTGGAATTTTATATCGCCCACATCTCCCATCCACCCGCTGGGGATAAAATGGTTATCTTTACTGAAAGCATCTGCGTAAATATAGAACGGAAAGCTTGTTACCGTAAATCCGATAATTTCCGATTGGGCCCCGGTAAATCCCGTAAAAGCACATAATAAAATAAATAGTGTTAAAATAATTTTTTTCATCTGTTATCCTCCTCTATTTAGAATTCATTTCACAAGCTTGAATCCAGTCTTGGACTTTCACTTCCCTTGTTGATAGCTTTTAATACTATCTGAACAGTAAGGACGATAAAACCGGCAAAAACTACAAAAAAAATTTATATTTTTTTCATCCGGGCTTACTGATAACCCATTAAAAATAAAGACTTCATTATCTGATATTCGTTTTTCATCGATCAATTTAAATTGATTTACTTTTTTCATTTAATATATTATATTTTATTAATGAAAAAAATACTACTCATACGGTTCAGTTCGTTCGGTGATGTGATCCTGCTCCGGCCCGTGATCGATAAACTGCATAAAGCCGGATACTCGGTCGATCTGGCCACCAAGAAAAGATACAAGGAAATATTCCAGCATGATCCCTGCCTGCACCAGATACTTTATCTGGAGGATTTCAAGAGCCTGTTCCGGCTCATCAGCCGGATCAGAATGAACCAATACGATAAAATTCTGGACCTGCACAGCAACCTGAGGACCTTCTTCATCAGGCTTTTTCTTCCTTTCAAGGTCATCACATATAAAAAATACCGTTTCCGCAGATCCCTGTTCATGAGGCTGAAGATAAACCTGCTGAAAGGGAATTCCGTGATCAGGAATTATCTTAACGTACTGAAAAAGCTTCATATCCCTGTTCAGGCCAAAGACGGGGCATACAGGATCAGGATCGACGCTAAGGCTGTGTCCAAGAGTATCGTTGTCCAGGCCGGGAGCCGGGGCCTGGTCACCCTTGCCCCTTTTGCCAAATATTTTACAAAAGAATGGTGTTCGTACAATGAACTGATCAAGGTGCTGCGGAAAAAATACAGGGTCTGTATTATCGGGGAGAAGAAAGATTTTTCACGGGCTTCCGGGTTCCCCGGGATCCTGAACCTGTGCGGCCGGGCCTCGTTCCATGACATGGCTTATCTCATCTCAAAAAGCAGGCTCTTCATCTGTAATGATTCGGGCCTGATGCACCTGGGAGCCGGCACACCAGCGCCTATGATCGTGCTGCTCGGTTCGACCGTGAAGGAATTCGGATTCATGCCTCTGCGGCCGAAAGTGAGCATTCTGGAAAAGAAGGACCTGGCCTGCAGGCCGTGCCATTATCACGGAAGAAATTCCTGTCCCCGGAAGCACTTCCGTTGCATGAAGGATATCTCTTTAGAGGAAGTTTTACATGAATCAAAAAAATATATTGATCCTGATTAACGTGCGCTGGTGGAACGCCACGGCCTTTTACGCCGTCAACATCAGCCGCATTCTCCATAAGAACGGCCACAGGGTCATTGTGGGCTGCAGCCCGGGCTTTCCTGCTTTCCAGAAAGCCCGTAACTTCGGGCTGGAAACAGCCGCCCTGAACTTTTACGGCTATAATATTTTCCGGCTTATCAGGGATTTTTTCCGCATGCTCCGGCTGATCAGGAAAGAGAAGATCATGGTCATCAATGCCCACCGCTCCGAGGACCAGGCCTTTGCTCTCCTGGCCAAGCTTCTAACCGGCGTCCGGTTCGTCATTACCCGGGGCGACCAGCGGAGGATCAGGAGAGGGCTCTTTTCCAGGATAAAATACAGCCTGGCTGATGCCGTAGTCCTCACCTGCCGCAGTATCCTGGAACAGAACAGGAAAGCCCTGCCGAAAAAAAAGGTATCCGTCATTCACGGAAGCGTGGATGAAGAGCATTTCCGGATGACCAAGAAAAAAGAGCATGCCGCAAAAAAATACGGTGTCGATCCGAAAAATATCGTTATCGGCATGGCCGGCAGGCTGGATTACGTGAAAGACCAGTATACCTTTGTCAATGCCTGCGGTCTCGCGGCAAAACAATTGAAAAAAGTCTCCTTTATTGTGGCGGGCAAACAGGAGCATATTAAAATGGAAGAACTCCATCATTTGGCCCAAAAATGGAACATTGAAAAAAAGCTCATCCTCCTGCCCCGGGTAACGGATATCCCGGACGTGATCAACCTGTTCGATATCAGCGTCATTACGTCCATCGGCTCGGAGACCATCAGCCGTGTCCTGCTGGAATACCTTTACCTGAAAAAACCGGTCATCGGCACGGATATCAATGTCATCCCGGAGATCATCAGGCCGGGATACAACGGCGAGATCGTCAAACCCGGCGATTACCACAGCCTGGCGGAAAGGATCATAAACCTGGCCAGGGACAGACGCACAATGAAGCTTTACAGCCGCAATTCATTCTCCCTTTATAAAAAATTTTATTCCGAAAAGATATTTTATAAGGAATACAACAGGGTTTTTCAATCTGTCATATGATGAAAATAGCTGTCAGAATACCCAACTGGATCGGTGATGCCGTTTTAAGTACTCCTTTTGTGAGCGCGATCAGGCAGGTCTTTCCGGACGCGGAGATATTCCTCATCATGCGGGATGCGGTCAGGGACGTCTATGAAGGTAATCCCTGGTCCGACCGTACCATCATCATCAATGACCGGAAGGACGGTCCCATACCGACAGGCCTGAATCTGCAAAGATACAGATTCGACCATTATTTCAATTTACCGGGCTCATTTTCGTCCGGATTGATCAGCCTGCTGAGCGGCGCGGAAGAACGGCACGGTTTCACTTCGGAAGGCGGTTCATTCTTTTTTCAGGACAGGATAAAAAGCTCCGGGCTTAAAGGACTTCACCGGGCCAGACGTTACCTGGAACTCCTCAGACATTTCCCGGTTAAAAAACAGACTCTGGAAGCCAGGGTATTCCTGGAACAAAAAGAAATACAACGGGCTAAAAGTCTGCTGAAAAAATTAAAATTAAAGCGGATTGTCATTGGCATGAATCCCAACTGTTCCGCAATAGCCAGGAGATGGCCCCGGGAAAAATTCGCGGAACTGGCTGACAGGCTCCTGGAAAAGGTAAATAACAGCGTGATCTTTTTCGGAAGCCCGGGAGAGACGGAGTATGTTCAGGCCGTTGCAGGGATGATGAAGCACCAAGCCATTGACCTGTCCGGAAAGATAAACCTGCGGGAATACACGGCTATTCTGAGCCTGATCAGGATATTCATCACCAATGACAGCG
>JAQTRT010000340.1 GCA_028711675.1 bacterium
AGTAAATAAATGGAATATCCGCTTCATCACTGGTATGTGATTCAAACCTTTGTTAATAAGGAAAAGGAAACGGTTCGTAAGATCGAGAAGCTTCAGATCGAACGCCTCGGCACCCTGCTTCCCCTGCGGAAACTCTGTATCAAACGGAAAGGGCAGTTCTACTGGGAGTTGAAGCCGCTTTTCCCCGGCTATCTTTTCATCAACAAGGAACTGGAAGCCCTGGATATCAAGAAGATCATCCGGCTGAACCACGTCATTAAAATACTCCGTAATGTGAAAAATCCGGCCATGGTACCGGAGAAGGATATGCATCTGATCCTGTCCATGATGGATGAGAACACGCAGATCCCGGAGAGCTCGGTTTTTTTTCTCGATGACAGGGTGAAGATCGCGGCCGGGCCGTTGAAGAACCTGGAAGGCTTGATCACGGCCGTGGATAAGAGAAAAAAAAGAATCACCGTACGGCTTCCCTTCTTTAATACGCATAAGAATGTCCAGTTCAGTTATGAACTGGTGGATAAGATAAAGGAATGAATATCCCGGTGCAAGGAGAAAGGAGCATGGACTTCAATCAGGGAAATATCGATGGTGTGATCGTTAAAGAGCTGAAACGCAATACGGATGACAGGGGCTGGCTTATCGAGATATTCCGGCAGGATGAACTGGCCGGGGAATTTATGCCACTTATGATGTATGTTTCATCCAGCAGCCCGGGCATCATCCGCGGTCCGCACGAACACCTGCGGCAAACCGACTTTTTTGCCTTTCTGGGGCCATCCGAATTCACGGTCTCTCTCTGGGATAAACGAAAAACATCCCGGACATACGGGAATAAGATGGAGATCGTGGCCGGCGCCCGTGCTCCCCTGGCTCTCATCATCCCGCCCGGCATCGTGCATGGCTATAAAAATACCGGGAAGACGGACGGCCTGGTCATCAACCTTCCCAATAAACTTTACAGGGGCCCCGGCCGGACAGAGGAAGTGGATGAGGTTCGTCATGAGAAGGATCCCCGGTCCCCTTTTGTGATCAAATGATGAAGACCGTTATCTGTTCCGCTTTATACGATGAGATCTCGCCCCTGATCAGCCGTTTCCATGCCCAAAAAATCGATCAATACAAGAACAGGTATCCGGTGTTCCACTGCTTCCATAAAGCGCACGAGATCTACTTTATCGTTACGGGAATGGGGGAAAAGAATACCGGGAAAAGTCTTTCCTATTCCATAAATAAGTTCGGTCTGGATAAAAAGTTCAACTGGATACTTACAGGATATGCCGGCGCCGTGGCTCCTGATCTTGTCCGGGGCGATCTTATCCTTCCCCTTGAAGTACGCGGCTTTTCCCGTTCGTACAGAGTGCCCGGGTTCACGGAACGGCCCCTGAACCGGAAAGGTCTCCTGTTCTGTGTGGACAGGCTCTATCATCCGGAGGATAAAAAAAAGCTGTCCGGAGAATATCCGGAAACCCTTGCCGTTGACATGGAGTCGGCCGCTTTTTGCCGTGTCATGCAGGAGCGCTCTATCGGGAATTTTTTTATCTGCAAAGTGATCACCGACGGATCCCGTTTCATCCTGCCTGATGTAGACCTTTTGAAAGACCCTTTGATCGTGTGCTGCTTCAGATCTCCTCTCAGGACCATCCGGCAGATGAAGAACCTGCTTCTTATCCGCAGGGCCATGCACAGGGGATCAAAACGCCTGGCCGATTTTTTCGGAGAATTCCATGAAGATCAATGAGATCAAGGCAGAGAAGGTCCTGTGCGGGACCGGTATCACGCTGGCCGGTCATGTCATCAATCCTTTCCGCGGCTGTGAGTTCGGCTGCCTGTACTGTTATTCCCGGAACAATAAAAACGCCGTAAACCGGAAAGAAGCATGGGGTGAATACCTGGACGTGAAGGTAAACGCCCCCGAGATACTGGAGAAGGAATTAGCCGGCCGTGATCTCCGGGATAGAAGGGTGCTCATCGGTTCCGTGACAGAAGCCTTTCAGCCTGTCGAAAAAGAATACAGGCTCATGAAGAGGATCTTAAACCTTCTGAAAACCAGGGGCATGACCGTTATCATTCTGACCCGGTCCGGCCTTATCCTTGATTATCTGGATGACCTGGATTATTCAGAACAAAACCGTATTTATTTCACTTATAATTCAGAGGAGGTGCGTTCCTGTTTTGAGAAAGAGACACCGGCCATGAAGGAACGCCTGGAGACCATGGAAATGATCATGGAGAAAAGGATCGGCTTGACAGTTTATATCAGCCCCTTTTTTCCGTTCCTTACCGGATATAAAAAGATCCTGGACGAACTGGCCCGCCTCAGGCACAGGGAATTCCGGGTTTGTTTTGAAGGATATAATCTGAAGATGGGGAACTGGGAGGAGGTGAGAAAAAGGCTCCCGGAAGACCTGCTCGGCAGGTATTCGGATATTTACAGGGACAGGGAAAGGTATGAAGGATTCTGGTCAGAGGTGAAAAAGGATATCCTGGGATACAGCAAAGGATACGGCTTTTACGCGGAGCGCGTTGAGTTCGAGTCCTTCCCTTATGACGATTAT
>JAQTRT010000097.1 GCA_028711675.1 bacterium
GAGCGTTTCCACATCCATGCCTGTATAGATATCGACCTGGTTCATGGAAAGGAGGCCGGTCTTTTTAAAGCCGGAATTAAGGTCGTTCAGCCTGTTCAAGGTGTAAAGGAACGAGGATTTTCCGGAATTGGCCGGTCCGATAATGGTGAATATTTCGTTCTGTTCTATCTGAAAGGTCAGGTTCCTTATCACCCGGGTCCGGCCGTAAAATATATTCAGGTCTTCGATGTTAAATTTTATTTTTTCCATTTTTTAATCCGGATTCCTTACCATTTTTTCCTGGCTCTGAATCTTGACCGGGCAATAATGGCGAACAGGTTTAAAAGCAGGACCAGTAACAGGAGGACAAGGGCCGTACCGTACCGGATATTCTCCTTGATGCCCGGTACCTGGGTGGATATGACATACAGATGATAAGGCAGGGCCATGGTCTGATCAAAAATGGATTGCGGTAATTTCGGGAGGTAAAAGGCTGCTACCGTAAAAAGGATCGGCGCTGTTTCGCCTGCCGCCCGGCCGATACCGAGTATGGTCCCGGTTAATATTCCGGGAAGGGCATAAGGAAGTACCGAATGCCTGATGGTCTGCCATTTACTGGCTCCCAGTGAGAGGCTCACCAGCCGGAAGGACTGGGGCACGCTTTCCAGGGCTTCGCGCGAGGCTGTGATGATCACGGGAAGGATCATCAAACCCAGGGTCAGGGAGCCGGAAAGGATGGATGTGCCGAATCCGAAAAAGATCACAAATATCCCCAGGCCGAAAAGGCCGTAGACAATGGACGGCACGCCGGCCAGGTTGACAATGGCCAGTTTGACCAGACGGCTTATGGGGTTGTCTCTGGAATACTCGATCAGATAGATGGCCGAGAAGACACCCAGGGGCACGGCAAAGAGAAGGGCGCCCAGGACAAGGTAAAGCGTTCCCAGGATGGCAGGGAATATCCCGCCGGCCGTCATGCCGTTTTCCGGCATGCTGAACAGG
The DNA here is from genome assembly GCA_028711675.1 of bacterium. Taxonomy (GTDB): domain Bacteria; phylum Spirochaetota; class JAHITG01; order JAHITG01; family JAHITG01; genus JAQTRT01. Next base: position 982 of record JAQTRT010000097.1, read on the forward strand.
AATTTAAAACTGATTGCGCTCATGCCTTTGATGAATATCGTGATGATGATAATGATGACCGGCGCTACCACCAGAAGAGTGCAGAAGAAGAGTATCGAGAATGCGATCTTTTCAGTTGTTTTCGGGTTCATCTTTTTGCTCTGTGCAGATAAAGGTCAGCCAGTCCGTTGATGATGAATGTGATGATAAAAAGGATGATGCCGATGGCGAACAGGGCTGCGTAATGGGAACCTCCCTGGACCGTTTCGCCCATTTCAGCTGCAATGGTGGCGGTAAGGGTGCGTACGGGCTGGAGAATGCTTTTCGGGATCGAGGCGGCGTTGCCCGTTACCATCATGACAGCCATGGTCTCGCCGATGACCCGTCCGATGCCCAGCATCACGGCCGCAAAGATACCCGGCCGGGCGGCCGTGATAACGATTCGCCAAATTGTCTGCCATTTTGTGGCGCCCATGGCCAGTGCCGCCTCACGGTACTGCCTGGGAACGGCTGTGATGGCGTCTTCGGCAATGGAAACAATGGTGGGCATGGCCATGAAAGCGAGCGTGACGGAGCCGGCCAGGGCGGTCAGGCCCGTGGGCAGGCTGAAGAGGGTCTTGATGAGAGGGACCAGCGTGATCATTCCGATGAATCCTATGACAACGGAAGGAATGGCTGCCAGAAGTTCGATACCTGCTTTCAGGATCTCTTTTCTTTTCCCTGCGGCTATTTCGGCGATATAGAGAGCGCTGCCGATACCGATGGGAACGGAGATGACGGCTGCCCCGAGCGTAACAAGGATGGACCCGATGATGAGGGACAGGATACCGTACTGCGGAGGATCGGAGATGGGGTACCATTTTCGGCCCAACAGGAAATCCCTGATCCGTATATCCCCGAAAAGGGATAATCCTTCCTTTAAAAGAAAAATAAAGATCAGGAGAACGATGATGATGGAGAACAGGCCGCTGAACAGTATCCATTTTTCAATGATGAATTCCCTGATCTTCCTGATATTCATTTTCTCTCCGGTATTTATCCTGAAATACAGCCGGGTTCTTTATTTGACCGGGACAAAATCAAGCCTTTTCACGATTTTCTGGCCGTCTTCGGAAAGGATGAAATCAATGAACTGTCTGACCGCATCACGGGGCTCTCCTTTGGTATACATGATGAGAGGCCGGGAGACAGGATAGGATTTGCTGATGACATTGGCGATGGAAGGGTCCACGTACGGGGAACTGCTGTTCCTGGCGATCTTGAGCGCTTTCTGTTTGGCCGTAATGTATCCCATGCCGTAATACCCTAGGGCATCCTTGTTCTGGGACACTTCATCGGCAATGGCTTGTGAACTGGGCATCATCAGGGCAGAGGAGGCGAATTCTTCCGTACCGGACGCATTCCCTTTCCTCAGTACGTGTTCCTTGAAATAAACATGCGTTCCCGAGTTCACTTCCCGTGAAAGGATGACGATCGCGGCATCATGGCCGCCGACTTCTTTCCAGTTCCTGACCTTGCCGGTAAAAATATCGGACAGCTGTTCCATGGTCAGTCGGCTGATGGTATTGGCAGGATTCACGACAACCGCAAGTCCATCCAGGGCCACATCGATCTTGAACGGTTCGATCCCTTTTTTTTGGGCCATTTTTATTTCCGAATCCCTCATCTCGCGGGATACTTCGCAGATATCGCAGGCATTATTGATCAGGGCCGAAATGCCGGTTCCGGACCCGCCGCCTGTGACGGCAATGGAGATACCGGGATTTTTTTTCATGAATTCTTCGGCCCATGCCTGGCCCAGGTTCACCATAGTATCGGATCCTTTGATCTGCAGGGAATTCCTGTTGCCGGAATTCCGTCCGCAATGGCTTGTTGCCAGCAGGACAGTCAGAAGGGTGCCTATGATGATAGATTTTAATTTGATCATGTTTTTCTCCTGATAAATTATAAATATAAGGAACTTATGAAGTTCCATATAAAATATTTTATTGGTTTTTAATGTCAAGAATTAATTTATGATTTTAATGCCTGGTGCAGAATGTTCTTTTTTATAATATGCGGCTTTTTAACTGTTTTTTCTGCGGGGTCTCAGCGTATAAAGTGCAGCCTGGCAGTACGGCAGGTCTTTTGAGATTAATTGTTCTGGATGGAAAGGTGGCGGATAAGAGTTTTAAAGTATTCTTTGACCTTCCTGTCTGAAAGCTTTTTTCTGTTCAGGCCTATGACATAGTAACCTGTCTGCTTGCCGTAGAGAAAAGCTGAGCCGTTGTACAGCGGCTGGGAGGGGCCGTTGTGTCCGTATATCTCTTTTAGCAGGAAGTTCTTTTCCATGCAGATCCTGATGTTCTCCCTGGACAGCTTGGCTTCGATGTAGGCAAAATGAGGGGTTCCGTGCCTGCCTCCTCCTCCTCCCTCCGAGCTGTTGGTCGATATGTTCTTTTTATGCAGATGAATGATGGCGTCGCGCACAGGCTCATCAATAATGTTGAATTTTATTTTATTGTTCATTTTATTCCCTTATTATCTATTTTCGGCCTGTTTTTTGAAAAAATAAATAAAATATGTATTAACTGTAATAGCTGTATTAGGCGTAATATTCATCATGGGCCGAACAGGTTTCAGGTACTCCTGAAACCGCGTGAAGGAAATTTCCCGTACGGTCCGGGTCTGAGAAAGACGCCCGGACAGCTGCGGACGCCCGGGTGTCAATAATATTGATCAGGAGGCGAAATAGTTGATTTTTTTTCTTGATATTTAAAATCAAAAGGATAAAATAGAATCAGTAAACGGATTAAATCCTGATAAACGGTAAAAACAGAAATATGAAAAAAATTAAAAACTTTACGACATTCGATATTGCCAGGTTATTGGATGTGTATCCGACGACCGTGGCAAAGTGGATCGATGAAAAGAGATTGAAGGCATTTATCACTCCGGGAGGACACAGGAGAGTGGACAGCGAGTCTCTCTACGGTTTCCTGAAAAAGCATGATATGCCCATTCCTCCTGAACTGAAACACCTGGAGACAAAAGGCGAAAAACGGGTTCTTATCATTGACGATAATGTCAAGCTCTCCAAGCATGTCGAGAAGGAACTGAAACATAAGGATAAGAAGATCGTCACCTTCCTGGCGTCTGACGGATTTCAGGCAGGCCAGGCTGTCTCTGATTTCAAACCTGATGTAATGCTGCTGGATATCATGCTGCCCGGTATGGATGGATTCAAGGTGTGCCAGCTCATCCGTGAAAAGGACAAGAAGCTGAAGATCATCGCCATCACGGGTTATCATTCCGAAGAGGCCAGGAAAAAGATCCTGGCCGCCGGTGCAGACGCGTATTTTAAAAAACCGTTCCGGATCGATGACCTGCTCCAGGAGATCGAAGCTTTACTCAGCAAAGAGACCACGGAGAATTAAATATGGGTCTTATCGTCAAGACGGCTGCCGGGTCCGACGATAAAGATAAGGCTTACCGTGTCCGGTATAATGTATTCATAAAAGAGCTGGGTTTCATGAGGGAGAAGAATTTCCCGGACCAAATGGAAAAGGATGAATATGATCTTTTTCCCACGACCACGCATTTTCTGGCGCTTCATGATAAAAAGGAGATCGCTGCCGCGCGGCTGGTGGGCCCTTATCCGGAAAAAAAAACAAGCGGGAAAGCGGGAGTTTTTGGCCTGCCCATGGAAGAGATATTCGATCTTTCCGATTATAAAAAAAAGGACATGCTCCCCTATGAAATATCCCGTTCCTGCGTTCTCGAGGAACATAGGATGTCCCGTGTTATCATGGATATATGGAGGATCAGTATCCAGTATGCCAGGCAGAAACGCGTCTGCGTTTTCTGTTCCTGTGCCGGTACCGAGACCGATTGCTCCGAAGATGCCCGTGTCATCTACCTCCTTTTAAAAGCCATGGAAAAATTTCATCCCGTGATCTTCACGCCGCCTGTCCGGGAAATAAAAATAAACCTGCGTCCCCGGTATGTTCTTTATGACCGGAAACTGAGCAGTGAAATTCTGGACAGGAAGGAACTGAGCAATGAGGATGTCCGGCATTATGAATCTCTGGGGATCAAGCTGCCTTCCACGCTTGAATATTTCATCCGGATCGGTGCCAGGTTCACGGGCCCGCCGCATCTTTTTCCGGCTTTCGGGATGTACACTATGCCTATGATCCTGGAACTGGACAAGATCAATGAGCCGTTCAGGAGCTTTTTTGAAAGGAAAAGCGAATGGATAAAACTGTAGCATGAAACAAGAATTGACCAATCCCAGTCTTCTGGCCGATGAGGCCGGGATCAAGAATTCAAGGGAACCTTACCAATGCTGCCGGTGCGGGAAGGAAGCGGACCTTGATACGGTCCTGGATGAAAAATGGTATTTTCAGATCGATGGATCGGAAAAGGACCTGGTGCATCTTCCGAAAAAAATCCTTGGTTTTCTTGCCGCGGATAAGGTCAGGTATATATGTCCCGCTGATTACAGGAAACTACCGCCCCGGTCAGCGGAAAAGTATGTGGAGATAAGGTCGCCCTATTTTTTGTCTGTTCTGAAAGTCCAGGGGGGTATCTATTGTTTTTAACCGCACGGATATACCGATGATAAAAAATAATTTTTTTAAATCCATCCTGCGCCTGTTCCCTGAAACCATAGACCAGTTGAGGAAGAACAGCTTTTTACTTGAAAAAAAATATGCAATCCTGAAAAAAAAGGAGGAACAGAATAAAAATCTGTATAAACAGCTCAGGTCGCTCAATATCCGGTTAAAAAAGGAACTGAAAGAAAAGGAGGATGAGCTTCGGGCCTTATATCAGCAGATCACGCTGACCGAGGGGAAAAAGCAGACGGATGAGATCCAGAAACTGGAGAAAAAAATCGCAGGCGGATTTGCCCATAAGATCAAGAACCTGTATCAGCCGCTTATTCTTTATTATGATTTTATCATACGGAACGATTACCTGTCGAAGAACAGGGATATTCTTGCTGATATCTGCCGCGTATCGCAGGACTGGGCTTTACCGGACGAAGAAAAATTACAGATATCAACCCTCCGGAATAGGATAAATACCCGGCAGGAAAAGATAAGGTCCATATTCGATATTTCACGGAATGCCATCCAGAAAAATCTGACATTGATTAATGATTTTCTAAATTATTCGGAATTCAAGAGTCCCGGGTCTCTGGTCAGGATTGATCTGAATAAGGTCATGGACAGGGTCATGGAAGCCAACCAGGAACTGCTTTCCCGCAGCCGGGTCCGCTGCAGGAAAGATTATGCGGCAGAGGCTGTCGTGGCAGGCACCGAGGAGCATTTTTTCATTGTTTTTCAGAATATGGTCCTGAATTCCATTAATGCGCTGGAGAAAAAGGAGCCTGTTCAGGAAGACAGGGAGATCCGGATCAGGTCTTATCCGGCCGCGGACAGGGAAAAAGCCTGGGCTGTGGAAATCGGGGATAACGGGCCCGGTATTCCGGAAAATAACATGAACAGGATCTTCACTCCCTTTTTTACCACACGAAAACAGAATGGAACGGGATTGGGTCTGGCCTTGTGCCGCAAGATCATTGAAATGTATAACGGAACGATATCCGTAAAAAGTGAATGGGGGAAAGGAACGGTCTTTACCATTATCTTACCGGAGGAGAGAAGGGAATGAAGAATAGAAACGACCGCATATCAGGGACAGGGGAGAACGATCCGTCCGGGACCGGGAAGGCCGGCCTGTCCGGCGCAGCCATGCCTGAGCATGAGACGGTCCTGCTGGTCGATGATGACGAGAATATCATACGGTCCCTTGAGTTCATCTTTAAAGATAAATATAATATCATCTCCTGTCTGACGGGATCGGAAGCCCTGGAAAAATTCAGCCAGAACAAGGATAAAATATCGGCCGTTTTATTGGATATTAAAATGGACGACAAGGATGGTATTGAGATTTTTCAGGAGATTAAAAAGATCGAGCCTTCCATACCCATCATATTCAATACAGCTTATCCGGGGGAGTATAAACCTCTGGACCTGATCCAGACGCTTCACCCGTTCGGATATATCGTGAAAGGCTCTGATCCCGCTATCCTGTATGATAACCTGGCCAGTGCCGTGGAATATCGTCAGCTGATCAATGAAAAAGACCTTCTCAATGTCCGGCTGCGGAAAATAAATACGGACCTGAAGTTCCTGTATGAAGCATCGCAGAAGCTGACTTCCATACTGGAAAAAAACAAGCTTCATGATGAGATAAACAAGCAATTCACGGGGCTGGGCCATTCCCAGTATATTTTGTATTATTTTTATAACAACAATCAGTGGGAATTGATCAATCCCGGTTTCTGCAAGGACCAGTCTGTAAGGCAGGAACTTATCCGGCTTTCCCTGGACCTCATCCAGCAGATCGAAAAGAAGCAAAAAGCCGTTATCATCAAGGACGTGTACGGAGACGCGTCCGGTCCGGAAACGATCCCGGTACGAAGCATTATGGCCCTGCCAATCTTTCTTCAGGACATTTTGAGCGGTATCATCATCATCATGAACAGGGAGATCGAGAGTTTTTCTAATGAAAGCGAGTATTATCTTCTGGAAACCCTGGCTTATCAGATCGCTGTTTCCCTGAACAACCTGGTCCTGATCGAGGATAAACTGAAGAACAAGGAACTGTCCGTTCTCGGTAAAATGGCGGCCACTATCGTGCATGATATCAATAATCCTCTTATGGTCATCATGAACGGGCTTGATTCCATCAGGTCCCGTCCCCATGAAAAGATCAAATCCTGTATTTACGACATGTCGTTCGAGGTGGAGCGGATCTGCACAATGCTCACGGAACTGACGGAATTCATAAAAAAAGGGACCAGTAACGCCGTGTTCTCCAGGCAGAAGATCGACGACCTGATCAGGCTGTACTGTACAAAAATCAAAAAACTGTTCCTGAACAATATGATCAGCATCAAACTGGACCTGAATTTCCGCGCTTCCATCCTCCTGGACAGGGATAAATTTCTGCGTGTTCTTCAGAATCTTTTCAGCAATGCCAGGGATGCTATTGAAGAGAATGGAAAGATCTCGGTCTCAACCCAGAAAAAAGGGCGTTTTGCCGAAATAAGGATAAGTGATACAGGAAAAGGGATGAGCCGGGAGGTTATGAAGAATATCTTCGAGCCTTTTTATTCGGAAAAGAAGCAGAAAGGCCTGGGCCTGGGTATGTATATCGTCAAGCAGATCATTTTACAGCATAAAGGAAGCGTGAGCGTGGAATCAAACCTGAATAAAGGGACTTCTTTTATCATTAAGCTGCCGTCAACAAGGAAATAAAAAAGTGCTGGAATACAGGATCGTTAAAAAAAAAGATGAGCTAAAAGATATCTTTTCCTTCCGCCGGGAAGTGATAAAGCAGTACAAAGGCCGTTATCCCTCCGATCCCCGGGATGATCTTGATACTGACCGGAGAACAACCCATTTTATCGCTGCGGGGAACGGGAAGATCCTTGCCAGCGCCAGGATCATTATGAATCTTCCGGAAGGTCCCGGATTTCGTCTGCCTATGGAACATTATTTTTCCCTTACACCGGCGATGGGACCGTCTTTACGGTTCTGTGAATTTTCTCGGTTTTTTTTATCCGGGGATGCGGCCGGCAGTACAGCGCTTGTGAAGCTCCTGCATCTTATCCTTCATGAGGCTTCCAGACAGTCTGCCCGGTATCTGTGCACGATCGCCGATATGGACACGGATGATCTGGAGAGTGCCAGGATCATTTACGGGCTGGTCCAGGTGAAAAAATTGATCCATCCTGATCTCCAGACCCTGCCTGTGGGTGAACGCGGGGATTCCGGTCCTTCCCTTTACCCCTTTTACAGTAAAACGGAGATAAAAAAAATTAAGGAGCATATCAGGCCCGGTGATAAAATACTAAAGGAATGGGAAAGAAAAAGGAGCAGTCTGCCGGCATCCCTCCTTTTTTTGGCTGGCGCGGGATTTTACGTGACATCAGTTCCGTCTTTTATCCCGGAACATCAGATGTACGGTTTACCCATGATCCTGGATGTCGGACAATCCAAGGTCCGTGATCTGCCTGATGAATCCCGTTTACGGACAGGGATGACGGTACCCCTTCAAGAGATCAGCTGCAAGACTCCCAATGCCATCATCCAGTATGTCAGGGCAATGAATAAAGATACAGGTCCCCTGTTCAAAGGTATCCTGTTTTCCGCGGAATACCTGGAAGATGAGAATAACTGGGTTGATTGCGCTACCATCAGCAAAATGTTCAGGAATGCCAGGCTGATGCTCAGGGACAAGGAGATCGGGTATAAGATCGGTTTTTCTTCGAGCCAGCTGAGGTCTGTCGGGATCATCAATACTCTGTACAGATTATTCAGCAATCCTGTTCTGACAGCGAAAATGACCTCAAGTTTTATCCGGCTCTGGAACAGGGTCCAGTCATTCAATGTCCGTATCATCAGCCGGAACACCATTGAAGTGATCATCAGCAGGCCGGCCGTCCCGCCGACCAGGGATATATGCGCGTTCCACAGGGGGGTGTGTGAGGCCATGCCTGCCATGTGGAATTTGAAGACGAAAGTGAAGGAAGTAGAATGCGTCAGGACCGGCGCTCCTCACTGCCGGTTCATCATGGAATGGGAGGCGGAGAAGTCCCTGATAAAAAAGGCATACTACTATCTCCTTGATCCGCTGGTGGCTCTGTTGAAGGCCAGGTTTGTCCTGAAACAGAAAGGCCAGCTTCTCAAAAAAAAATATCTGGAGCTCCGGCAGAAGACCATGGAGAACATCAGGCTCAACCGGCTGCTGGACCGGAGGAATATTGAGGTGCAGGCCACCATTAAA
>JAQTRT010000098.1 GCA_028711675.1 bacterium
TTTACCAATATAAACGCGGGTCTTATCGGGATCGGCCTGGGGAGCGGGGGGAGATGTGGTATAGCCTGGGGAGATTATGACAATGACGGCGACCTGGACCTGGCAGCTGCCGGTGATTATGGGCCTTCCGGTATCCCGGGGCTTTCGAAGATATACCGCAATAACGGAGGAGGAAGTTTTACGGATACCGGAGCAGGAATTATCAATATCGCTTTTTGCAGTGTGGCGTGGGGAGACTATGATAATGACGGTGATCTGGACCTGGTTGTCGCGGGTTCTACAGGCGAGGCCACTTTAAAATTATACCGTAATGACATGAATGCGCGTTTTACCGTAAAATCCAGACTGCTCAGTGTGAATGCCAGCAGCGCAGCCTGGGGTGATTATGATAAGGATGGCGACCTGGACCTTCTTATCAGTGGTGCAAAAGTACCTGGAGGACAAAGAACCAATATAATATACCGGAACAATAACGGTAATCTTGTTAATATCAATGCAAACCTTATGGGTGTTTCCTATGGCAGTGTAGCGTGGGGGGATTACGATAATGACGGCGATCTGGACCTGGCATGCTGCGGCATGAAGACAGGGAGCAGCGGTGTTACAAATATTATATACCGGAATACAGGCGGCAGATTCACGAATATTTTAGCCGGACTCATCGGCCTCAGTTCCAGCAGCTGTGCCTGGGGAGATTATGACAATGACGGGGACCTGGACCTGGCTGCTGCAGGGATGAAATTCAACGGTGTGAACAGGACTAATATCATCTATCGCAATGACGGTAACGGAGTTTTTGTGAACATCAATGCCGGTCTTGTTAAAGTTTACGGCTGCAGTGTAACCTGGGCAGATTATGATAATGATGCTGACCTGGACCTGGTTGTGGCAGGTAATAGTTTGAGTGGGAAGGTCACAAAAATATATCGAAATAATGGTGGTGGAAATTTCTCGGATGTGGGCGCAGGTCTTATCGGCGTTGATAAATGCAGCACAGCCTGGGGGGATTATGACAATGACGGCGATTTGGACCTGGCTCTGGCAGGCGAAAGCGCAGGCGGAAATACCACGAGAATATACCGTAACGACGGCAGCGGAAGTTTTATGGATATCGGAGCAGGGCTTACAGGTGTTTCTTCCTGCAATATTACCTGGGGAGATTATGACAATGACGGGGACCTTGACCTGCTTGTAGCAGGGGATGCCGGCGCATCAACGTATACAAGCATATTATACCGCAATAACGGGGACGGAAGTTTCACGGATGCCGGCGCGGGGCTTCTCGGTGTCTCCTATTGCAGTATAGCCTGGGGGGATTATGACAACGACGGTTATCAGGACCTGGCTGTTGCCGGCCTGAATGCATTTAGCTCTCTGACAAATATCCTATATAAAAACATGAGTTTTACCAATGTGAAACAAGGATTGCCCAATGATCAGACCTGGATGAGCTTTATATCAAACCAGACCCCCGGTTATCCGGCTGATAACCAATATACTTTTAAATACAGGATCAGGGACAATGAATCGGATAAGGCAAAGATCGTCAAGGTCCAGTATTCCGTTGACAACAGGAAATGGCAGGATGCCGATGTCTCCGGCACACTGGATAATATCACGACGTCATCCGGCGGGACCGTGAATTATTTTTCCTGGAACGCCAATGCTATTGCTGAAGACCTGGTCGCGGGCCAGAACGTCCTTCTACGGGTATTAACAACGTCTTATTTCAGTAAAAAGGTCCCGTCAGCAGATCCCATCAGGTCGGCAGGCCCGATCCTGTACGGTTCCCATTGTTATCAGCTTTCCGTGCCGATCAGGGTGAACGGGGCACCCCAGTGCAAGATCACTTCGCCTGTCTCTGTTGATACCCCTTATGACAAGGTCTCGGGGACCGTGAACATCTACGGATATGCCTATGACGATAATTTCAGCGGTTACCAGCTTTATTACGGAGCAGGCGTGAATCCTTCCGCGTGGGTCCAGTTCGGAACAAGCACCTCCAAAGTCCCGCCCTTTGAACAGCTCGGTACGCTGAATACCGCCTCTTTGGCGAACGGGACTTATTCCCTGAGGATCACGGCCAACGATACCACGGCCAAGACAAGGGATTCCTGGAGCAACGTCAATAACAGGGTCCGCATCCAGGTCGTGAACGTCCCCGCAGCCGCCTCTTCTGTCAATAATACCTACCCCACGAACAACCAGCAGGACGTTGCCCTGAACACGCCGGTCATTGTCCGTTTTTCCGATAAGCTGAATCCCAACACTGTCACTCCCTCATCTATAAGATTATATGACGGTGTGGATTATGTCAGCGGTTTGATCCATTATAATGATTTTAACCAGTGCCTTATCTTTACGCCGGATAATAACCTTTCCGGGAACAGGGATTATGTGGCTTTTGTCTCTTCCGAACTGCAGAATATCTACGGTATTCCCATGGGCAGGGAGAATACATTCAAGTTCAGGACTACGGTCTATTATCCGGACAAGGTATCGTCCGTGTATCCGGCCGCGACCCAGCCCGATGTCGAACTGGATCCGGATATCAGGATCCGTTATTCGGACGGGACTTTATCGGGTTCATCGTTCAGCAACGGTATGGAGATCAGGCCTGTCATGCGGACGCCTGTCCCTGATTATTCTTTCGCGGGATACAGCAACAGCGGTTTTATTGCGGAGTATACCAATACCACAGGATATCTGGACAATACAGTCTATATCGTGACATTGAAGCCGCAGATCCTCGATAAAGGGTACTATACCTGGTATTTCGTGACCCGGGATACGATCCAGTGTGTTGTTGATACGGAAAATTCGTCCCCCGGGCCGGATGAAACTTTTGTGGACCTGAACAAGAAGATCGCGGTGCGGTTCAATAAGTCGATGAACTATAATATGCTGACAACCGGATATGTGTATCTGTTAAAAGGCGCTGACAAGGTGAACTGCAAGGTCACGTATTCCGAAGCGGACAGGGAAGCGTATATCACGCCTATCGAGCCCCTGGAACAGTTCACCCTGTACACAATTTTTGTTTCCGGCGAGATATGCGATTTCGGCGGTATGGAACTGGGCCGGGATTATCAGTGGAGCTTCCGGACAGCCGTCATTGTCAATAAGGACGGCGCCAGGGTCTCGACAGCAGACGGGAAACTGGACCTTGTCATAGGCCCCCATGCTCTGGATTATGAAACGACCGTGCAGATCAGCAGGCTGGACTGTACCGCTGTACCGGTCCTTGATAAACCCAACTGCACGCTTGTCTGCGGCGCCATATACCGTTTCGATCCCGTGGGCACAAAGCTGAAAAAACGCATCACCGTATCCATAGGGTATGGTGATACGGATATCACGGGTATGGACGAGAGCAGGCTCTCCCTGTATTGTTACCGCAGCGGGCAGTGGGAACGCATCGGAGGAACGGTTGACAGGACGAAGAACAGGGTTGATGCCGTGATCGATGAGTTCAGCGTTGCGGCGCTTGTGGAGGATAAGAACGATTATTCCGGGGAACTGGAGAAAGTGATCGTGGACTGCCAGCCCAGGGTCTTTGATCCCGGTGAGTGGGTGACAGCCCGGATATCCTTTGAATTGCCCAAACAGGCCAGGTACAGCGTCATGGTCTATAATATGGCCGGGAAACTGGTGGATGTACTGGCTGAGAATGTGCAGGGAGTACCGGGCCAGAACGTGGTCTACTGGGACGGCAGGAACCTGAAAGGGAAAAAAACGCCCAACAGCATGTATATCATCGCTCTGGTCATTGATGACAGCAGTAAAAAGGTGAAAAAGACCAAGACTGTGGTGGTGCTGGAGAATTGAGGTTGGCGTTTTAAAAATTGAAGAATTTGATCTCGGGCTCCAGTATGATGCCGGACATTTTATGTACTTCTCCCCGGATCACGTCCATGAGCTGGGACACATCCCGGGCTGAGGCCTTTCCCCTGTTGATGATGAAGTTGGCATGCTTCCGGGATACTTCCGCACCGCCGATACGGAAACCCTTTAACCCGGCTTTTTCGATAAGGGTGCCCGCAAAATTATTCTCCGGTCTTTTAAAGATACTTCCACAAGAAGGGTATTCCAGAGGTTGATTCTTTTGCCGTTTTTTCAGGATATCACGTCTTATCTTTAAAAGGTCCTTTTTTTGCCCTTTTTTTAGGCGCAGTTTCGCTTCCAGAATGATATATTTTTCAAGGGGCTCTGCTTTTCTGTATGTGAAGTTTATCTCTTTTTTAAGGAGTGTCCTGAAACGGCCCAGGTGTGTCAGGACCTTCACCCATTCCACACAATCGCCGATCTCGGAACCGAACGCGCCGGCATTCATGACCAGCGCGCCGCCGATACTGCCCGGTATGCCGGAAAGTTTTTCCAGTCCTTTGAAAGAATTCCCGATGCAGAGATCAACGGCCGTGTCAAGGGCCAGGGAAGCGCCTGCCGTCACCCCGTCTTTTTCCAGCTGGATATAATTGGTAAAGCCTTTCAGGCTGATGAGAGTGCCTTTGTACATTCGGTCATTGAAAAGGATGTTGGACGCGTTGCCTACGATATAATAATCCGAATTTGTTTCCCGGGCTTGTTTCAGGAACCGGAGAAGGCCTGAAATATCTCCCGGGATATAGTACGAACGCGCTATGCCGCCGATCCGGAACGAGCTGATCCTTTTTATGCTGAAATTCCTGATCAGAAGGCCGTCCGGTCCTGTTGTTTTCATCATGGTCAATAATATATCCTGAAAATCGGATTTCAAATAAAAAAGGCCGCCCGAAGGCGGCCTTTATACACGAAGGAGGTGCAAACGCGCTAATTTCTATCCAAGTAACTTGAGCACCGACTGCGGCTTCATGTTCGCCTGGGCCAGCATCGCTGTTCCGGATTGGATAAGGATCTGGTCTCTGACGAACTTCACCATACTTTCAGCCATATCAGCATCCCTGATCCTGGATTCCGCGGCCTGGGTATTCTCGTAGGCAACCATGATGCCTTTCGCGGTATGTTCCAGTCTGTTATAGTATGCTCCCAGGTCGGCTCTCTGTTTGGAAATTTTCTGTAACCCTTTGTCGATCATGCCCAGGACCACATTGGCCTTTCCGGGCGTGCTGATACTGATGAACGTGGCTGTCTCGGGATTGCCGATAGGGCTCTTTAATCCGAGACCCTGTGTACTCATCGTGCCGATGAATACCTGCTCTCTCTGGTCCATATTGGCTCCCACATGGAACCACATACTGGCTGTCGGCATGCCGCCTCTGGACGGATCGGCAAACCTTCCTGTCAGGACCGTAAGAGTGTTGAACTGTCCCTGGGAACCGATACGGTCGATCTCATCGATCAGCTCGGAAACCTCAACCTGGATCTGCATACGGTCCTCGTCGGTGTAGATCCCGTTGGACGACTGAACGGCCAGTTCCCTTATCCTCTGGAGGATATCATGCGTTTCCTGCATGTACCCTTCAATGGTCTGGATAAAGGACATTCCGTCCTCGGTGTTCCTTTCCGCCATACGCAAACCTCTGATCTGGGTCCGCATTTTTTCAGATACGGCCAGACCGGATGCGTCGTCCCCTGCTCTGTTGATCCTCATGCCTGAGGAGAGCTTTTCGATGTCTTTGTTCACTTCCCAGTCATTGAATTTCAACACCCTGTGTGCGTAAATCGCACTTAGGTTGTGATTGATAATCATACTTAGACTCCTCCTTGACTACTTAAAGTTCCCTCCGTGAAATGATTGACACCTCCTTTAAAGTCTTACTTCATTCATCGTAAAATGAAAAAAATCCTTGAATTAAATGTGATTCCATATAGTTTTTAATAGTTTATAATATATTTGGTAATTTTTTCAGCCGGCATATATTTCTCTTTTTCTCATTCTCGGGCGCCATCCATGGCGCCCTCCGAGGGGAACCGTACCCCAGAGGGCACCTTCGGCTGTTTTTACCTCCTGTAAAAACCACACGGTTCCAAACCGAAAAAGAGAAATATATGCCGGTCATACTTGCTAATTGCTTATATCCTTTGTCAAATTTCACTTTACTTGTCTTTTTTATTTATTACTATTTATACAGTAAATTTATGAAAAAACTTGAACTATTCATAGCTATGCGGTATTTCAGGTCGAAGAAGAGCAGTAAATTCGTCTCCGTCATTTCTTTGATCTCCATCCTGGGGATCGCTATCGGGGTCATGGCCCTGATCGTGGTCCTTTCCGTCATGAACGGCTTTCAGAATACCATCCGGGAGAAGATCATCAATACCGGATTCCATGTTTACGTTACGAGTTACGGCCGGTCCAGCCTTATCTATGACTACGATGACCTCGCAAGAAAGATCGCAAAGAACAAGGATGTGACGGTAGCCACGCCTTTTTTTAAAGGCCAGGTCATTATTAAGTCCACCATGCAGAGGATCATGGGCATTGATTTTCACGGCCTGGAACCTGACTTGTATAAAAAAGACGCTTCTTTTTATAACACTGTCAGAATGCAGGCCGGCCGTTTTGATCTCACCGGGAAGGACCATATTCTCATCGGACAGGAACTGGCCCGTTTTCTTGATGTCAAGCTGAATGATTATATCGATATCATCTCGCCTCAGGGAGGCAAGGTCAAGTTCGAAGGCCGGCTGGCTCCTATTTTAAAGCGTTACAGAGTGGCAGGTATTTTTAAGACCGGTTATTATGAGTATGACCTGAAACTGGCTTTTACGTCCCTGGAATCCATGCAGGACCTCTTCAACAAACCTTCTGCGGCCTGGGGTATCGGGATCAAGATGAAGAACATCTTTAACGCCCCGAAACTGGCTAAAAAGATAAACAAGGCATTTAAATACAATTACCAGACCTTTACCTGGATCGACCTGAACCATAATCTCTTCACAGCCCTGAAGAACGAAAAGACAATGATGTCCCTCATTGTTTTTCTCATTATTATTGTAGCTTCGTTCAACATCGCCTCAACCCTCATCATGATGGTCACGGACAAGAAAAAGGAGATCGCCATCCTGAAAGCGTTCGGAGCCGATCCGGGCCAGATCAGCGGTATCTTCCTCCTGGCCGGCATGTTCATGGGAGGCACAGGCCTCTTCCTGGGCGTGCTGCTGGGATTTGTGGTCTCATGGAACCTGGATGCCATTTTCCGGTTCATCGAGGGGACCGTTAATATTTTCCTCAGGTTATATTACTATCTGGCCAATCTGATCACGTATGTCCCGCCCCCGGACAGGTTCGAGGTCCTGGCACGCGACGTGTATTACCTGGACCGGCTCCCTGTTCAGATCTTCTGGTCTGATATTGTGGGGATCTGCATCGGGGCTGTGATCATCAGTATCCTGTTCTCCTTCTGGCCCAGCCGGCAGGCGACACGGTTTAAATCCATGGAAATAATCCGGTATGAATAAACTGATAGAGATCATTAATTTAAAGAAACACTTCAAGTCCGGGGCGCAGACGCTGAAGGTCCTGGATGACTTGAACTTCTCCGTCCAGAAAGGAGAGATCATTGCCGTGACAGGGGAATCAGGCGTCGGGAAAAGTACGCTTCTTTCCCTGATCGGCGGGCTGGATTCGGTAACGGCCGGCGAGATCAGGATCAGGGAGAAGGATATCACGCGCCTGGGTGAGACCGAGCTCACACAGTTCCGCGGGGATTATATCGGCTTTGTCTTCCAGAACCATTTTCTTTTGAACGAGTTCACGGCTTACGAGAATATCCTGATCCCGCACCTCATCCGGAAGCGGAAGCTCACGCGGGATACGGACAGGTATATCCTGGGCCTTCTGGATATGGTCCGGCTCAGGGAGAGGAAGGACCATAAGCCCGGCGAGCTTTCGGGCGGCGAATGCCAGCGTATCGCTCTGCTGAGAGCCTTGATGAACCGGCCGGAGATCGTGATAGCGGATGAGCCTACAGGCAACCTGGACGAGAAGAACAGCATGCTTATCTTTGACCTGATGAGGACGCTGAACAGGAAATTTAAAGTCACATTCATAATCGCCACACATAATCAGGCTGTCCGGAAATACTCCGATGATATTTATGTCCTTAAACAGGGAAAGATCTTCAGGAAAGCATGACACGGTCCGGGCCCTCTTCATAGTATTAAGCAATAGCCCGTCAGATACCGATACTTACTTAGGGCCATGAAGAAATTATCTTTTTTATTGTTGATCCTCCTGGTTCCGGTAAACGGTCTTTTTTCCCAGAAAGTGGTGATCAATTCGGATTATTTTTCCCGGGATAAAAACTTGATCAGACTCATCCGGAACAACCTGAGAAAAGGGGAGCAGCTGAAGGGGATGATCGATACCTACCTGGTCCGCAAGGGCTATGTCTTCAGCCGTGTCCTGAGCGTGAAACAGAGGGGGAACAGCGTTTTCGTCGGCATAGAGGAAGGACGCGTCAACAGGATCATCATATACGGGGATGCCGGAGTTTCCCGGGGCGTGCTGGATTCTTATTTGTCCTTGAGATCCGGCGATATCTTCAACAGGAACAAATTCCGCCTCCAGATCAAGAAACTGCAGGGCCTCAAACTCTTCGAGAATATCTATTATAAGATCATCATTCCCCGGAAAACCATCTGGATAAAGGTCATGATCAGGAAAAAACGATATTTCCAGGTGGACGGGAACTATACCACCAGCTACGGGCTGATGCCTTATCTGGGTTTCATCGACCGGGGGCTGTTCGGCAGCAGGATATACATGGACCTGAACGCTGAAACGGGGTTCTGGGATGAACTGAAGTACGTTAAGTTCAATCCGTGTTTTAATGCAGGGAACCTTTATCTGGAATTCTACTTCCGGAAAGGAAAGACCTATATTAAAAATAATGATTATGCGTCTGAAGAGGAGCGTTTCAGCATAGGGAAAAACTTTCCTTTATCGAAGAACAGCGATCTGATCTTTTCTGTTCCCCTGGAGCATTATTTTTTTTACCGGACCGCCAAGTTCAGGGACCAGATTTTTATAGATGGTCTGAGGTTTGGCCTGACCGTTCAATTCACCTTTAATAACAGGCGGGATGTGATAGAGAAACGGGAGGAGACCGATCTCAGGCTCAAGGCCGCACTGCTTTATTTTAATAAAAAAAAGGACCATTATATCCGGCTGACAGGGGATTTCAAGACCTATTTCCGGCTGCTGGAGGATATGGGCCTGGTCTTCCGGAATTCCAGCGGCACTATCGGGAACTACCGGCCGCTGGATACCATGCTGCTGATAGGAGGAGAGAACCAGCGGGGATACGTGGAAGGGACGGCCATAGCTGATCTTAAATTCGAGAATACGGTTGAACTGGAATATGAACTTTTTTTCAATCTGATCAAGTCCTTTCTGTTCCTGGATACATCCTATTACCGGGAAAAAGAGGGGACCCGGTTCCTGATGAGCTATGGTCCCGGTCTCCTGTTCAATCTCATGAACTTTAATGTCCAGGTCTGTTACGGTGCGCCTTTTAAGGCCGGATTCTTTACCGGGAATATTTATTTAAGTATATCTAAAATGATCTATTGAAATCAGTCTTTAAACAAGGGATCACCGTATGATAGAGAACTTGCCTCTCTTTTTATTCTCTTTTGTATCGGTTATCTGATAGATATACACGCCGCTGGGGATGCTCTTTCCGTTCTTGTCTTTCACGTCCCACTGGTACCAGTTCCCTTCCGGAAGTTTCTTGCTGAATAAAAGCGCGCCGTTGATATTGAATATCTCCAGTTCCGCCTCTTCGGTCAGACCGTAAAAAATGATCACCGAATTGTACGACCCGTCATACTCCGTACCTGTCCCGTTTCC
>JAQTRT010000099.1 GCA_028711675.1 bacterium
AAATCAGATCGTTAAACTGCTGGAATCAGGAAATACGGCCGTTGCCATCAAGAACCTGAAATTATTCCTGGCTAAGAATGAAAGGAATATCATGGCCCACTGGTATCTCGGCGAAGCTTATTACGCGGAAAAAAAATATGAGCTGGCCATCGTGGAATACAAGTATGTTCTGAAGATCGCGGATTTTTCCAAGGAACTGACAGAGGTCATGGTCCGCAAACGCCTGGCGCGCATCTACCAGGAGTTCAACCAGCTGGAGGAAGCACAGAAGGAATATATCCTTATCACCAATCTGGAGCCGGAGAACTATGAGGCGTATTACCAGATCGGCGTGCTTTTTTACAAAAGGAACCTGTTCGATAATTCCGTGGCTTATTTCCAGAAGGCCCTCCGCATCAATCCCCAGCATTCCGAGACCCATTATTACCTCGGTATGCTTTATTTCAATACAGGACGTTTTGACGAGGCCCAGAATGCGCTGAACAAATCCCTGCAGTACAACAGCAAGAACCTGAAAGCCCACCTGTATCTTGGCCTGATCCACAAGGCCTTCAACCAGTTCGACCTGGCTACCAAGGAATTCGAGATCGCGGTCCGTGATCCTGACCTGAAGATCCGGGCTCTGCTGGAGAACGGCAAGACCTATCTCGACAGCGGCAATATCGCAAAAGCGGTCGTTGAACTGGAACGTGCCCTGAAATCGACGGCGGTCGAGGATGAGGTGAAAATCGAAGTACGTTACTGGCTTTCCAACTGCTATGAGCGGAACAGGGACCTGCATAACGCCATTGAACAATGGGAGATCATCATGCAGTTAAGGCCTTCGTACAAGGATGTCCCTGAGAAACTTTCTTCTTATTCGGACCTGAGGACCGATGACCGCCTGAAAGACTTTCTTACCGCGTCGACGCAGAACTTTCAGGCTATCTGTGAAAAAATGGTCCAGAGCATGGGATATTCCATCATCGATATCTCTCCTGTCTCGGACGAGAACTTTGACTGCATCGCCATGGAATCCGAGGCGAAATGGCGGAATGTCAGGAGAATGAAAGCCCTCTTCAAGGTGAGACGCGTGACCAAGCCCATCAGTGTTATGCCCATCAAGGACCTGCAGGAAGAGATGAAGAAACTCTCTGCGGATAAAGGTGTTTTTATCGTCACGTCCAATTTTGCTCCCAGTGCCGCGCAGTTCGCGGCCACCCGGCCTATTGATCTTATTGATAAAAAGCAGCTCACGGAGCTTCTGAAGAAAACCCAGCTTTAAAGTTATTCTTTCCCGTTCACTTTCAATTCCGTATAATTGATGTATATTCCGAGATCGCTCTTTCCGAAATCCTTGTTCAGCCAGAATTTCATGTTCTTATCGACGGTTATATCGGAGCTCAGGAAAGGCATGAAATAGTTGACCGAGCCGGGGGTATCGCCGTAATCAAATCCCATCTTGAAACCAGGACTGATCCTGTATACCACGGATCCGCCGGTAAGGTAATCCTCTTTCCGTTCAAAATCCCAGGCCTTATCCTTCTGGTTGAAGTCGAACTTTTTACCCAGGTGAACCGATACGTCCATGTTGTTGTTGACGGAATACTGCATGGAGCTCAGGTAAGTACCAAAAGATCGCGAACCATGCGGGGAACTGGCTGCGGAGAACGAGATCTGGTTGAAGGTCTTGAAACGGCTGTAGTTCAGAAGGCTGCCGTACTCTTTTTTAAAGGGATTGAGAATATATCCTTCATCCTGTGAGCCGGACAGCGGGAACAAGGCCGATAAGAACAGGAATGTGATAAGAAACCTTCTCATAATTTTTATAATACCTGTTTTATTTATTCTGTCAAATTTTTTCTTTCCCATCTCTTCCTGTTCATCCTAAATTTCTTGACTTGCCATTCTAATGTGATAATATTAAAAAAGGCAATACAGACCGGACCATTTTTTTCATTATCCACGGGTTCCTGATGGAAAGGAAAGGTCTGTATCCGCAGATGACTCCGGATTTTTGATCCGATCGTATCATAAAGGGGTAACACCATGAAAGTTTTGATTGTTAACGGCCCTAATTTGAACCTGCTGGGTGTACGTGAACCGGATAAATACGGCACAAGATCACTTGAAGAGATCGAACAGGAACTGCGAACGAGGGTGAAGGGGAAGGATATTGAACTCCTCTTTTTCCAGTCCAACACAGAAGGGGAGATTATTGATTTTTTGCAGAAAAACTATAAAAACAGCGCTTATCTGATGATCAATCCCGGTGCTTTTACCCATACCAGTATTGCTCTCAGGGACGCTATCCTGGGTTTGAAACTCCCTACTATTGAAGTTCACCTGACCAACATACACGCCAGGGAGGAATTCAGGAAAAGATCGTATATTTCCGATGTTTCCGTGGGTGTCATCACTGGTTTTGGCTGGTACAGCTATATCATGGCCCTGGATTATATTATTAAAAATTCCGGAAAAGAAGGATAAATATTTAGGAAAAAATTACCGAAAATATAAGCAGGAGGATGATCTTATCCTCTTCCTTGACCTATTAGAGAAGATATGAATATGAGGTAATCATTATGAGAATATTTATCATTCTTTTATCCATCCTGACCCTGAGCCAGAACGGCCTGGCCCTTCATAAACCGCTCCCTTTTGCCCAGTATATCCTGGCTCTGGACCTTTACAGCCAGGGTGATTATTACAGTTCCCTCAAGGAATTCAATAATCTCAAGGATGAACATCCGGAACAGACCCGCTATGTCGGCAACAGTTATTACTGGAAAGGCCTTTGTTATTATGCCTTGAAAAAATACAGCCAGGCCGAGAAGCAGTTCAATAAAGTGATCAATTATTATCCCAAGAGCGATTATTACGTACAGTCCGTTTATCAACTCGGCAAGACAAAGTACTCCATGAAACAATACGGCCCGGCCATCAGGATCTTCTCCGATTTTTATCGCAAATACAGACGGTCGGACCTGAGGGATAATTCCCTTTTCTGGAAAGGCGTTTGTTATTACAGGATGAAGGATAACAAGAAAGCCTTGAACGATTTTTATGAGGTCCTGAAAAAATTCCCCCTCGGCAACAAGGATGACGCGGCCCGTTATATGATCCTCCTGATCAAAGGCGGCTCAGGCCAGCCTGAGATCATTTACCAGAAAGTGGAAGTGCCCGCAGACAACAAGCTGGGCGATCTGGCCGAACTCCTGAGGACCAAGGAAGCGGCCCTGAAGGAGAAAGAAGCCGCTGTCGCGGCCAAAGAGGATACACTGAAAGCCAAAGAGGATATCATCAATCAGGCTCAGGAAAAATTAAATGTTAAATAATAAGGACAGGAAGACCGCTCTTTTTTTTCTTATCATGCTGCTCCCTGTGCTTGTTTTTTCCGGTGTTATCGAGATGAAGAACGAGTTCATCAAGATCATAGGCGACCCGGATACGGGAAGGTTCATCATCAAGACAACCGGCGGTGATCCGGCCCTGCCGAGCGACCAGAACTCCCTTCTCCTGTACGAGGATTATCCGCCGACCTCCTTCACGACCCTTAAAATGGACGAGTCTGTCTATAAGTTCGGGGACGAAAAAGGGACTTTCTCCGTCCGGATGAACGAAAGAGAGAATACCATTACCGCGGTCTGGAGCGTAGCGAACATTGAATTGAACCAGAAACTCAGGTTCGTTAAAGGGCCCACGACCGGTAACCTGGATACCGTTGAGATTTCCTACAATGTGCTGAACAAGGATTTTAAAGAACACCAGGTAGGCGTACGCGTCATGCTTGATACCTATCTCGGCAAAGAGGACGGCGCACCGTTCCGCATCCCGCAGCTGGGCGATATCACCTCGGAAAAAGCCCTGCTCCCGAACGAACTGCCGGATTACTGGTATTCCTATGATGACCTGGCGGAACCCTCGGTCAGGGCCCAGGGAACGCTCAAGGTGGCTGATTCCGTCATGCCGGATAAAGTGATCTATGCCAGCTGGGAACGGTTCAATAAATATCTCTGGGATTTTGAAACAAAACCGGGACGAAGTTTCCGGCGCTCGGTCATCGGTCCCGCGGACAGCGCAGTGGCCATTTTCTGGAACCAGCGCAGCCTGAAGCCGAACGAGAATTATATCGTGAGGACTTATTACGGTCTTTACGGCGCATCGCTCTTCAAAGGTAAAGTGTTCAATATATCCCTGGGCGGACCGGTCCAGACAGCAGGCGAGCCCGTCACTGTAACGGCTGACGTGCAGAATATTTCCCCTTTCACGGCCAAAGGATGCACAGCTGAGATCATTCTGCCGAACGGCCTGAAACTGGGCGAGACTGAAGAATCCAAGAAAAGCCTGGAAGATATAGCCATCAATCAGATCAAGAAAACGTTCTGGTCCCTTGTGCCCACCATGGAAGCAACAGGATACGTAACCTTTAAAGTGGTAGTCAAAGGCATGGTGAACGGCAAAGAGGAGAAGGAGACGGTCGAGAGAAGGATCGAGGTGAAGGGCGAGAAAAAGAAAACAGCCTACACCTTGTTCGATCTTTCCGAGCTGAACAGGATACTGAAGGCCATCAACGGCAATATGGACGAGAACAATAAGAAGCTGGATGAACTGAACGCCTTGATCCAGTCCAGCGAGGCCCCGGTCTATCCCAGGGACCAGGCGAAGAGCGATCAGGGTGGTATTAAAACAAGAGAGAAGAACGTCAAGGACGTTAAAAGCCAGATCCCGGAAGCTGTTAAAGCAGCTGTGAAACATGGAACGAAGTAATCTGATCAGGAAACATATATTTTCTTCTCCTTATCCTCCGGATGCTGTGCTGATCACGCACCCGAACAATATCCGGTATGCGACCGGTTTTACCGGCAGTTCCGCTTTTGTCCTGCTGACCCCTGTCCGTAAATATTTTTTTACCGATCACAGGTATGAAACACAGTCCCGGTCCCAGGTGGCGGGAGATTATAATTTTGTGTTCTACCAGGCCCGGGTCATCCGGGAGATAAGTAAAATCATCAAACGGAACCGTATCAGACAGCTGGGCATGGAATTGGAACAGGTTAGTTTTAGTTTCGTGAACAATCTCCGGAAAGAAGCCTGTGTCAGAGTCCTGGACATCTCCTTTGAGATCATGAAGATGCGGAGCCTTAAAAGCCGGGACGAGGTCCTTTTATTGAAAAAAGCGCTCCGGATCGCCGAGAACGCATACAGCCGGATCAGGTCTCTGGTGAAGCCGGGGGTCCGTGAGGACCGGATCGCGCTGGAATTGGAATGCAGGATGAGGGAGATGGGGGCAGAGGATAAGAGTTTTCCCACCATCGTGGCTTCAGGCAGGAATTCAGCCATGCCGCATGCGGCTGTCAGCCGGAAGAACATCAAAGGGAATGAACTTGTGATCCTGGATTTCGGCGCAAGATACAACGGTTACCACAGCGATATTACCCAGACCTTAAAGATTTCAAACAAAAACAAGCTCCTGGAAAAAGCGTATCAGACCGTCCGGGAGTGCGTGGATATGGCACGGGAATACATCAGACCCGGCTGCAGCACGCGTGAGGCCGCCCGGCAGGCGGACGCGCATATCAGGAAAAGCGGCTTTCAGGACGGCCTTATCCATTCGCTCGGCCATGGCCTGGGCCTGGACATCCATGAGCGGCCCAATATCAGCCTGAACAAGGATGACGAGTTCAGGGAAGGCATGGTCTTTACCATCGAACCCGGGATCTACCTTCCCGGTATCGGCGGTGTGCGTATTGAAAAGACAGCTTGCCTTTCCGGAAAGGACCTGGTCCTCTGGAACAGGATATGACCCGTATCCTTTCCCGGTGTTTTTCTCCTTAATTATTTTCTTGATATTATAATTAAAATGGTTAATTTTTTCCTGTTATGAAGACCAGAGCCAATGAGATGATCACCCTGAAAGGAACCGCTGCTTCACCCGGTGTGGCCATCGGGCACGCGAGTATCTTTTACGACGAGGAACAGTACTCCATCCCGAAATACAAGATCAATGCCACGGAAATAAAAAAAGAGATCACCCGGTTCAATACGTCGCTCGTGAAGACCAAGCTGGAACTGAGGAACCTCCGGAAGAAACTATACAGCATGGTCCGGGACAGCAAGCTTGATTTTTTCAAGATGCATCTTATGGTCCTGGATGACCCCTTCCTGAAAGATAACGTGCTCCTTGAGATAACGGAGAATAATAAGAACGCGGAATGGGCTTTGTACGAGATCATGGAAAAGTACATCAAGTCCCTGAACCTGATAAAGGACGAATACCTGAGCGAAAGGAGCGCCGACCTGTATGATCTGGCCAAACGGATCATGAACAACCTCTTGAAAAAGAGACGGAGCTCCCTGAAGGTCATCCATCCGGACAGCATCATCATCGCCAATGACCTGACGCCGGCCGATACCGCGGACATCGACAAGAGCCGCGTGATCGGTTTTGCCACCAACCTGGGAGGAAAGACATCCCATACGGCCATCGTGGCCAGGGCCCTGGCCATTCCCGCTGTCGTAGGCCTGGAGAACATTACGGCCCAGATCAAGGATAATGACCAGATCATCGTGGACGGGAACAACGGGGTCGTAGTCATCAATCCCAACGAGACTACCCTGAAAGAATACAAGACGGCCCAGAGCATATTCATCCGTTATTCGGAAGATTTAAAGAAGCTCACGCTCTTGGATGCCGTTACCCTGGACAATAAGAAATTTATCCTGGCCGGGAATATAGAGATCCGCGAGGAGATCGATTCCGTGATCAGTCACGGCGGTCACGGTATCGGACTTTTCCGGACCGAGTTCCTGTATCTGAACCGGCCGGCCCTTCCCACGGAGAACGAACTTTTCACCACCTTCAGGGAAGCCGTGGAAAAGACCAATCCGTACCCGGTGGTCTTCCGGACACTGGATGTGGGCGGCGACAAGATCGGCGGTTCCATCAAGATGAGCAGTGAACAGAACCCTTTCCTGGGATACAGAGCCATCCGTTTCTGCCTGGAGAATCCCGATATCTTCAATGCCCAGCTCAGGGCCATCCTCCGGGCCAGTCATTACGGCAATGCCTGCCTCATGATCCCCATGATCTCTTCCGTGGACGAGATCAAGAAGGTAAAAGAGATCCTGGAAAGCCAGAAGAAACATCTGAAATCCAAGGGCGAAAAATTCAAGGAAGAGATCAAGCTGGGTTCCATGATCGAGATCCCTTCAGCGGCCGTGACCATCGATATCATTGCCAAGGAAGTGGATTTCGTCAGCATCGGGACCAATGACCTGGTCCAGTATACTCTGGCTGTGGACAGGAATAATAACAAGATATCATATCTTTACGAACCGTTCCATCCGGCGGTGATCAGGCTGATCAAGCAGGTCGTCGAGGTTTGCCACAGGCATAAGATCAAGGTCCATGTGTGCGGCGAACTGGCCTCGGACCCCATGGCAGCCCTGGTCTTTTCCGGCATGGGCATTGATGAGCTGAGCATGAGCGCCATTGCCATTCCTGAGATCAAGAAACTGATCCGGTCCGTTCATTATTCCGAAGTGAACCTGATGGCCGGAGTTCTGAAGATGGAGACCGCACTCGAGATCAAGAACGCCATCCACCAGTTCATCGTGGAAAAGACACCGGAATACGTTTATAAGAAAGTAGTATAATTCCTGAGGAGGAGTGAGCATGCTGGAAAGAATCAAGAACATAAAAGGCGATTCTATTCTGAA
Organism: bacterium; assembly: GCA_028711675.1. GTDB lineage: Bacteria > Spirochaetota > JAHITG01 > JAHITG01 > JAHITG01 > JAQTRT01. The sequence continues at coordinate 7,702 of JAQTRT010000099.1, forward strand.
ATTCGGGGCCTTTGTTTATATCCTGGGCTTTTTATTCCTGTTCCTGGTGGGGCAGAATTACACAGGCCTCTTCTCCGTGGTGGCCCCCCTTTCCATCGTACTGGGCGCGCTGGTCATCTCGATCGGCCTGGCCCGGTAATACCGGATCACAGACCTTCTTTTAAATTCCGCTTGAATTATTTTCTGCTGAGATTATATTATTCAGACATATGTCCTATGATTATATCAGAATTAAAGGGGCGAAAGAGCATAATCTGAAGAACATCAGCCTGGACCTGCCCCGGAACAAGTTCATTGTCATCACCGGTCTGTCCGGTTCGGGAAAGTCCACTCTGGCCTTTGACACCATCTATGCCGAGGGGCAAAGGCGGTACGTCGAGTCCCTTTCAGCCTATGCCAGGCAGTTCCTCGGCCAGATGGAGAAACCGGACGTGGAATCTATCGAAGGCCTTTCCCCTTCCATCTCCATAGAACAGAAAGTAACGCACAGGAACCCGCGCTCCATCGTGGCTACGGTTACCGAGATCTATGATTATTTCAGGCTTCTGTTCGCCAATGCCGGGGAACCCACCTGCTATCTGTGCGGGAAGCCCATCACTTCCCAGACCTCCACCCAGATCATCGATTATGTCCTGAAGTATCCTCCTCCTGCCAAGGTCCAGGTCCTGGCGCCTCTTGTGACAGGACGGAAAGGCGAGTATAAGAACGTGATCGAAACGGTCCGGAAAGAGGGCTTTGCCCGGATACGGATCGACGGCAAGGTCTATAACCTGCATGAGGACAGGATCCCTGATTTAAAGAAGAGCCTGAAACACACTCTTGAGATCGTGGTGGACCGGCTTGTGATCAAACCCGGGGATGAGAAGCGTATCTCTGATTCCGTGGAATCCGGCCTGCGGCACGGGGACGGGAAGGTGATCATTAAGGACGAGAATGAGGAGAGGATCTTCTCCCGGAAACTGGCCTGTACCGACTGCGGTGTGAGCCTGCCTGAGATCTCGCCCAGGTTCTTCTCTTTTAATAATCCTTACGGCGCCTGCCCGACGTGCAGCGGTCTGGGCAAAGCCATTGAGTTCGACCCTGACCTTATCGTGCCCGATCCCAATCTCAGTATTTATGAGGGAGCCATCGATCCTTTCCAGATACAGGGGCGGAATTATTTTTATCATACGTTCAAAGGCCTGGCCGAGACATACCATTTCAGTCTCGATACGCCGTTCCGGAAACTTCCCCAGAAGGTGAAGGAGATCATCTTCTATGGTACCGGCGGGAAGAAAATACGTTTCAATTACGAAAGCGACCGGTTCAAGGGAAGCTATGACGGCCGTTTCGAAGGTGTGATCAATAACCTGAAACGGCGTTACCGCGATACCCAGTCGGAAGAGATGAGGGAGGAGATCTCCGGGTATATGAGCACCAAGCTCTGCCCGGACTGCGGAGGGCACAGGCTGAAAAAAGAAGTACTGGCCGTCAAGATCAAGGGCCATTCCATCATGGATGTGACCAGGATGAGCGTAAAGGAGTGCTACGGATTCTTCGACAGCATCAGACTCACCGAGAATCAGAAACTGATCGCCCGCGATATCCTGAAAGAGATCAAGGAACGGCTCCAGTTCCTCCTGAACGTGGGTTTGGATTATTTGACGCTGGACCGCGAAGCCGGCACGCTTTCCGGAGGCGAAGCTCAGCGTATCAGGCTGGCTACTCAGGTGGGCTCCGGCCTGGTGGGCGTTCTGTACGTTCTGGACGAGCCTTCTATCGGCCTTCATCAAAAGGATAACAGGAAACTGCTCGATACGCTGAGGCATCTGAACCGGATCGGGAACACGCTTCTGGTGATCGAACACGACGAGGAGACCATCCGCAATGCGGATTACGTGGTGGACCTCGGACCCGGAGCCGGCGAGCACGGAGGACTGGTCGTGGCTGTGGGAACGCCGGAAGAGATCGAGAAGAATCCGGATTCCATTACAGGACAGTATTTAAGCGGCAGGCTGAAAGTGGACGTTCCGCTGAAAAGAAGGAAAGGGAACGGGAAGGTCCT
>JAQTRT010000100.1 GCA_028711675.1 bacterium
TTTTGTCTGGTGGACCCTCCTGGACTGGTATACTATCCTGACAGGCGTGCAGACCATGGGCTTGGTCTCCATGGATAAGAAAATGATCAAGCCCGCGTTTTTCGAGGTTCAGAGGCTTTACAGCCGTACGGCAAGGGATTATACCATAAAATTCCTTGGCTTGATGAATAACCAGAAACTCAGAGGGCCTGTGAACCTGGATGTCCTGGTCGTGCCTGCGGATCATATCCGTTCCGTCTCGTACAGCCTGGGAGACCTTGATTTCCGGCCCCTGTCCCGGGGTGAGGAGAGATACCAGGCCCGGATCGATACAGCCCGCCTCAAGGACGGCCGTTCCTCATTCCTGGTCCGGCTGGAACTGGATAACGGCGAGGTCCTGTACCAGAAACTGGATGTCCTGATAGATAATATTGATGATCCGCCTGTTGTGAGCCTGAACCTTCAGCAGGATAAGATCTTAATGAAGAATTTCGAACTGAAAGTGAATGCCGCGGATGACGGTACCCTGACCCTGGTCCAGTACAGGATCGACGGCCTTGAACCTGTCCGGCTTTCCGGCCAGGACGGTTATTACAGACAGCGTCTTGATTTCAGCGCTTTTCAGGACAACAGCCGGCATACCATCGAAGTGATGGTTAAGGACGACGGCAAACACACGTTTTCAACCAATATCCGTTTTGTATATGATAATACGCCCGGTATCCGGATCGACCTTCCTTATGACCTTGACCGCATCGCCTGGAAGGAGAACAAACAGGACGAATATTTCTGGGGATTTCCTGCTGAGGAGCTCCCTGATTCCCGTACCTGGATCGTGTGCGACGGCTGCAATGCCAAGCTTTTTTTCCCGGACAAGAAGGACAAGGCCAATAACGTCATGGTCAGCCTCGGAAACTATATCCGGATCAAGCCGGACCATTATTCCGTCCTGAACATCTGGGGCTACAGCTACTGGGGCAATGTCGTGAACGACCTGAAAGTGTATTACCAGGACGGGACCGAGGAGAAGCTGGAGCTGAAACTGAGCGAATGGACCACTCCCAATCCCCAGTGTGAAGACCACAGGGCGTACTATTGTTCCCAGCATTACGAGACATCAGGCAAGGACGGTATGCCGTCCACCTCATTTTACCATTCCCGCCTGCTCCTGAACAGCAAAAAGAAACTTAAGGCCATCGAATTTCCCAATGACAGCCATAAGCATATCCTGGCCGCGGGACTGGAGAAATAAGCCATCATGAAAAGGGTATTCCTGATTTTATTTTTTACTTTTTCATTTTGTACCTGTCTGCGGGCCGGACTGGACCTCCAGCTCACGGACTGTGATATCTACAGCGAGCTGAAGAACAAGCTGAGCAATAATACCAATATGGTGAGCAAGAATTACGAAACTTTCCAGGAAGTGAAGTTCAAGATTAAGTTCTACCCGATGGATAAACTGACAATCTGGGCATTGTTCAAAGCCCAGTACGCCCAGTTCCACTGGGGCCGGGACAGCAAGCTCCTGTACGTTGATGCCGCCACCGCGGAATATGAGACAACGCCGGTGAGCAAGCTGATGCTGGGCTATATCAATGTGAATTATTCGCCGTACGTGGCCATGAGCTTTCCCTGGGTGAACAGCATCTTCCGCGGCCTCTCTTTTGAATACAATTCCTATCAGTTTTATATGCATGTTTTCGCGGCCAACAACAGCGAGAATCCCGATGAAGCGAACTGGGACCACCCGGTCACGTTCGACCTGGATTACAGGAAGAACATCAGCCGGTCCTTTACCCGGACCGAGAACGGCGTGACCGTGTTCCGGGACCTGCCTTCGCTCTGGACCGGGAGCAAGATCAGGTACGCGTTCCGGCGGAATCCCTGGTTCACGCCTGATATCGCCTTTATCTTTTTCCGGGAGAATTATTTAAAGAAGGATAACGCGTCCGGTTACTGGGACGTGAATGCCAATAATATTTTCGGTGCCGAGATCAATTTCAACCTGTTCGATTACATCACGTTCAAGAACACAGGGGCCGTGACCCTGAATGGGACAGAAAAATATAATGTCAGGACCAATGCCTTCGGCCCGGGCCGGGACGATGTCCGGTACACCAACACGCAAACCTCCCGTTACTTCGGGGGCAAGCTGATGCTCGAGATAAACGACATGCTGGCCGGGACCTTCGGCCAGTATAATACGCGGGGCTTTTGTGAATATGAGAAGGTGGAAAGCGATTACCACCCCACGTACATGAACCAGAACCTGGATAACCGGACCATCAATCCGTATGATACCGTGTTCAGCGGAAGGGAAGGATACTGGGCCGGCGTGGAGCAGAACATCGGCCTCGGATTTTTCCTCGGAGCCGGATACCAGCATTATCTTTTCCGGAAGAGCTGGTACCATGATTTCCCGGACGGAGCCATTTTCACGGAAAAACAGGTGACGCTGAAGAACGAGTTTATCCGGCAGTTCAGGGTGTTCTTCATCTTCCAGATACAGGAAATGCTGAAAAAAACATTCCCCGGCGGCGAGAAAGCCATGAACTCTTTTTATATCCGCATCCAGAGCGATATCGTGAACAATGTTTACATGGAACTGGAATATAACCGGAACAAAAACTACAAGAAGAACTATGACGAGATGATGGTCAAGTTCCTGGTTTGGGCGTGGTGAAATGATGTTAAAGGCGTTGATACATATATTTATATTACCGCTGATACTGGCCGGGGAACTGTCCGCGTTCACCTGGAAAGACGGTCATGTGAGCCTGGAGGGGCGTGATGTCAATAACCGGATCGGCCTTTACCAGGAATTCCGGATGAACTTCGAGATGATGCCCAATGAGAACGTGAAGGTCCTCTTCTCGGCCGGAGATTATGTCCGGAGACTGGAAGAGGCCGATGACATCGACGATATCCGGTTCCTTTTCTGGACAGCGGACCTTATTTTTGTCTACAAGAAGGATATCTATATCGGCATCGGCGACAGGTATTTGAATTATTCCCCGTACACCATCCGCATGGAGCCGTGGAACGACAATATTTTTAGAGGGCTGTTCGTCCGGTATGCCAGCGACCGGTACGGCCTGGAGTTCGACGGGTTCCTCGGTCTCCACGCTGAAAGCACCAACCGGATCAAGTTCAACGGCGAATATCTGCGGACAGACATCGGTTTCCAGAACAAGTACTATATCAATAAGATACAGACCGAGATCCCCACTATCTGGGGAGCCTTCAGCCTGACCGAGACCTGGAACGGGCATTTCCGGACCCGGCTCATCTATGTGAGGGAGAACTATTCCCAGGAACGGCCGGTCACCGGGTTCATCACTTATTATTTCTTCAATAACCATATTTTTCAGACCATTTTCAGTTATGACTGGGAGAAGAAAATAAGCCTGGAAATGCAGCCTGCTCTGATGATAAGGAACTATTCCAAATATAACGGATTCGGCGATTATTACGGCTCAGGTAAGCATAAGCTGGTCATGGATTATGAAAGCAGCGCGCTGGTCCCTTCCGGCGAAGTGAAATTAAGCATGAACAGCCTCCTTCCTTATCCCCTGCTCAGCGGCTCATTTTCCGCGGCCTACCGGTACGTGGATGAAAGGTACAATCCTGTTCACATGGATGACGGCCGTCTGTCCGAGGACCGGGGCGAGGATTTCCTGGATGATATCCTGCTTGGGGAGAAAGGCGTGATCCTGAACACGGAGCAGCCTGTGCTAAAAGATCATTTTTGGGGTGTGGAATACCGGGAGTTCGTCAATATCCTGGAGCAGAAAAGGTATTTTGAACGCCGGTATTTTTTCCGGCAGGTCTTGAATGACAGATTCAGCCTCCTCGGGATGTTCTTCGATAAAAGCGGGTATCTGAGCGATCAGGGAACACTCCCTGATATCAATGGATTGATTGTCCGGCTTGAAGGCCCGGTTCTCGAAGACCTGAACGTCCAGCTCTGGCTGGTGGAGAACACGGGGAACGTGATGAATAAGAACGAGGTTTTTATTAAGGTGCTTTTTAGTTTTTAAACGGGAAAAGAAAAATTATGTTCCAAAGGATGAGAAAGACCGTTTTCATGTTGTTTGCCCTTGCAGGCACGCCGGCTATCCTCCTGGCTGTCGTGGATTTTGCCGTTATCGAGCATTCCTGCGTAGAAGTCGATTTTTCCAGAATGAGCGGCCATCACGTGAGCGTGGACGGAATTTATACCAATGACTGGAAGGGCGCGCTCCCTGCGGAGTGGAATACGTTCGTTTATCTTTCCAACCAGTATATCTATGCCGACGCGCTCAATGATGACAGGGGCGACGGTGATTATGCTTATCCGTGGAACGGCCGTTTCAAGGACGGGATGGCCGATATCACGGAGCTCAGGATCGCTTACGACAGCACCAACCTGTATTTCCTGGTCAAGATGTGGGAAGCTTCCCCGGACCCTGACGGGTGGTGGGTGAACGCGGTCCTGATCGGTATTGCCGACGATGACAGTTCCACGGGCAATGCATACCTTATCGAGGGCGACGGCAAGGACCCTGACCAGGGCCCGGCCGCTGAAATAAGCACAACGTTCAAGGTCGATTATACGATCTTCGCCGCTTCCACGTACCGGATACGGATGTGGAACGCGAAAGGGGAGAAGATCGGGGACGGTACAGATCCGTCGGACGGTTCCATGAACAACATGAAAGTAAAAGGCGCGGAATGGAACAAGTATGAGATCAGTGTGCCTCTTTCCCTTATCGGGCCTGTCCAGAATAAAAAGTACAGGTTCATCGCAGGGGCCTGCTTTGAAGAGGGGCAGATGGCCAGGGAAGTACAGGGTTATCCCCTGTATACGGAATGGTATATCACGGGCGGCGATCCGATGTGGTGGAACAGCCTTGCGCCTGATCCGGATGTCATGGACCTTGTGGGCGCTTCTCAGGAAGTCCAGGAGAAGGAACTGGGCAGTTATTTAAGGTTGTTCAATAACACACAGACCAATTTTGAGATCTTCAACGCGGATATCCGGCCTTATATCTTTTCTCCGGACGAGAACGAAGAGATCAGGATCTTCTTCACGCTCTCCGGCAGGACAAAGGTTACCATCAATATACGGGACCTGGATAACCGCCTGATCAGGAACGTCATCGACAGCAAGGAGGTCGTTCCGGTCTCCTCCATGCTCCCGGTGGAATACACGTGGAACGGAAGGGACGACGGGAATGCCGTGCTGAGGCGGGGCGTATATATCGTCGAATTCATTTTTACCAGCGGCAGGGAAAAGAAGGTCATCCGGAAGGCGGCAAGGATATGGTAAGACGGATCATTATTTTTTTACTTCTGGCCGGGACCGCGGCTGCATCGAACATGAACAGCCTGTACGATGAGTTCCTGAAACCCGGGGCTGAATCCAAAGGATATGCCAATGCCCTCACAGCTTCGGAACTCGGATTGATCTCAATTTTTTATAATCCCGCGAACCTGGCTTTGAATGAACACAAGCTGGACCTTTATTTCTGCCGGGAGAACTATTATCTTATCAATGATATATCCCATCTCAGCGTGGCTGCCGGCGCGAGGCTCTGGGACGATCCTGTCATTTATTCCGCTCTTTCCTGGCGCAAACTGGATTATTTCGACCTGGTGGCTTATGATGATAATGAGAACATTATGATGTTCAGCACGGGGATACGGAAATCCAGTTTCCTCTTCGGATTTAATTTTAAATACCTTATTTCCGTGATCGATTCGGAGGCGGTCCGGGCTGACTATACGGGCTGGGGCCTGGATACCGGCTTCTCCTTCCTGTGGAAGAGCTGGCTTGCCAGCATCAGCTCGTTCAATACAACCGGCCGGGTCCGATACCCTGACGGATTCAAGCAGGACCTCACCCGTTCCTATCAGGCGGGTATCAGTTTTAAAGGCTTAAAGGATATCATTCTGTACACAGGATGGAACAGTATCCTGGACCAGGACATCATCAGCCTGGCCGGTTCCTATCAGCTGACCGAAAATTTCTGTTTCAGCTTGAGCGGGTCTTCCAGGCAGGAGGCGGGTGCGGGTATTTATTTTTCCATCCGGGGATTCTTCCTGAAATACGGTTATCTGTATTCCCTGAAAGACCTGTTGAGCCATAACTCTTTCACCCTGTCCTACGGGTTTTAAATGTTTACAATTAATCACCATACCTGAATGTACGGCGCTGCAAAGATTATAAGCTTAAATGATTGCAATTCGTAGCGGCGTACCTTCAGGTGCGCCGTTATAAAGATTAAAAGAATATAGGAATTAAGAAGAAAACATGATCTCACAGAAAGACGTAGCCAAGAAAGCCGGTGTATCCTTCATGACCATTTCCCGTGTCATTAATAACAAAGGGAACGTGGATGAAAAAACCCGGGCCAAGGTGCTCAGGATCATCAAAGAGATGGGATATTATCCCAATATCCTTGGCCGGGGCCTGAATACCAACACCACCGGTTCCATCAGTGTTATCATCCCTTTCACGACCCATATCTTCGGCACTGAATATTACACGGAACTGCTCAACGGCGTGGAAAGGGCCTGCGCCGAGAATAATTATGAGATCCTCCTCAATCCTAAAAAAGAGGAGATCACAAGGCTGGATTATCTGAAATCCTTTCTGGAGAGGAAATCGGACGGCCTCCTGATCATTGCGCCCCGGATCGATGACGAACAGATCAGGCTCATCGATGAAAAATCAGCTCCCTGCGTTGTGATCGACGGCCGGCAGGCCCAGAAGAACATCGTTTTTATCGACGGCGATAATATCAAAGGAGGGTTCCTGGCCACGGAACACCTGGTCCGGAACAACCATACAAAAATAGGTTTCCTCAGCGGCTGGGAGTTCGTGAGGAACGGTGATGACCGCCTGAAAGGCTACAGGAACGCTTTAAAAAAGTATCAGATCGGGATAAGGCCCGAGTATATCAGGAAAGGCGATTTCACATATGCTTCGGGTTATGCGGGTATGATGGAATTACTGAAACTGGCGGAACGGCCTACGGCCGTGTTCGCGGCCAATGACCTCATGGCCATGGGAGCCTTGAAAGCCGCCAAGGAAATGAACCTGAAGATCCCGGACGATATATCCCTGGTAGGGTATGACGATATCGCAATCGCGAATTACGTCGTTCCTCCGCTCACTACCATTAAACAGTTCTCATACGAGATGGGGTATACGGCAGCCTTGTACCTGATCCGGAAGATCAGGAACAAAGGGGAGAAGCTGGAATCCCGCATCTTTGACGTGGAACTGATCGAGCGGGACAGCGTGAGGAAGCTGTGAATACGCAGTGTTATTTCCTTTACAGCCTTTTTGACCTTTCAAACCTTTATAATCTTTTTCATGTCGTCTGCCTGGTACCTGAAGGTGCGCCGCTACAAATGGAAAGGCTACGAAATACAATGGCTGCAGGGAAATCATACACTTTATATCCCCTAAACGTAAAAAGATTGACATTTAAAACGAAATAGAGTATAGTATTATTATAGAAGGATAAAAATTTTTATATTCGAGGAAAAGCGGAAAAAACAGAAAATATACTGTTTTTATTCAGATGTTTTATACTGGATAAGGGTCAGAAACCGGAAAAAGGATTGATTTCAGCAAATGAAAAAAATGAAATCAATTAAAATATTTTTATTCTGCACTTTAATCTTATTTGTCTCACAGAATATACAGGCAGCCGTACCTGTTGTGGGGACTACAGCTCATTCATTCCTGACCAACAAGGTCTTCTGGGCAGGTCTTAATTTTTCCCTGGGATCCAACACAAAGGTCACCAATGTTCATACCAATGCAGGCGGCGAATTCCTCCAGGTCAGCGCGGACAGGAGCAACGGTCTTCCCGGAATGGCCAGTTATTTTACGAACTCCATCAGGAACTGGGGCAATGCCACTGATACGTTCATCCTTTCCACGGCAGATACCAATACCAATTCAGGCTGCGCTTCACCCTGGCAGGTCTGGTTCGAGACCCTTTCCGGGAGCAGGATCACCAATATCAAGATAGGTTCGGGTAAGACGAATTCCTTCCGGCTGGTCATCAGGCCTTCGGTTGCCGCCCAGACACAGTCCTATGTGGAGTATAAACTGGTGGCTAAATCCTCCAATTCCCAGAAGGTACCCGGTATCAATGTTTCCGTTTATACGGGCGACAACAAATTCATCTACGGCGGCCCTACGAACACGGGCCTGGGCCGCGGGCCTGTCGCTGCCAGGTATATCACGGTCTCATCCCAGACGCCTCGGCAGAACAACGAGTTCATCCGGCTGACGATCATGACCATCTCCAATTATTACGTGAACGACGGTTCCACGAGCGGTGATGTTTTCTGTTCAGCGACCGGGGATGACGCCAATTCAGGGGTTTCGCCCGGTTCGCCCAAAGCCACGCTTACCAACCTGCTCGCAACTTATAATATCGAGCCGGGCAACACGGTGTATATCGACAGGGGGGTGTACCGCCATTCCACCCGCGTCTTTCCCCAGGACAGGGGATCAGCCGGCCGTTATGTCCATTTCCTGGGAGCCGGGGCCACCAACACGGTCTTTAATACCACCAATTGTAATTTCGGGATAAAATTCACCAATATCGCGTATATTAAAATAAGGAACCTCAGTGTCATAAAGGCCAATAACCAGAATTTGTACTATGATTTTTCCACCAATTGTATCCTGACCAATATCAGGTCCGAATATTCAAAAGGTGACGGTATCTTCTGCTATGAGACGGACCGCCTCCTGTTCAAGCAGGTGATCGTCCGTAAATGCACCAATACCGGGATCAATCTGTATTACGGCTCGGACAAAAATTCCCTTTACCAGGTCACCAACAGCGCCTGTTACGTGGGCATCAGGATGCGCAGCAGCTCGTCCAACGTGCTGGTGAACAGCCAGGTCTCGTCCAACCGCTCCCACGGCCTCTATATCACCAACACGGGATTCTGCCGGTTTACCAATAATTACGTGTTCCAGAACAGCGGGGACGGGTTCTCTTTCCCGGGCGGGGATGACGAGGTCCTGTTCAAGAACCGGAGCTGCCGGAACGGGGTGACGGGGATCAGCCTGTATACGAACACGGCCAATTTCTGCGACAGGAATTTCTTTTACAGGAATGACTGTTTGAGAAATTCCACCGGTTTTTACATTTACGGCGACCGGAACGTGTTTTTCAGCAATGTCACGGCCACCAATTCCCAGGACGGGATCCAGCAGTACGGCGCGACCAATTTTTTCAGGCAGAACCAGATCTTCAGCAACCATTCTTCTGGGATATGGCTGGGCGGCGCCCGGGGCGTCATCATATCCAATAATTATATTTATAAGAATTCCGGGAATGGTGTAGGCTGCGCCGGCCTGGGATTTGCTAAAACCGTTAATAACGGGATTTTTCAGAACGGCCAATCCGGCATTGCTTTCTGGGGTGGATGCTATAACCATTTGATAAAATATAATTTTGTCTCCAGAAATAATGAAAATGGAATGTATATTAACGGTGACAGGAATTCCATAATCTCCAATGTTTTCTGTTCAAATAATAATAATGGAATCCACATGGCCGGTAGTACCGGTTACCGGGACTGTTTTACAAACCTGTTTAATCTCCTTTTTAGAAATACTTATAATGGTCTTCTTGTTGAAGATGTAAGTAATACTATTATAAGGAATAATACATTGCTGAAGAACGGACGTGTCGGGATCAAACTTATGGGAGGATTCAGAGGCAGCAGTTCCTTACGGAATTG
>JAQTRT010000101.1 GCA_028711675.1 bacterium
TGTCTTCAGCCTGGAAATGTCCGCAGAGCATCTCATCATGAGGCTCCTGGGCTCCCAGGCAAAGGTGGACATTAAGAACCTGAGGACCGGTATCCTGAGTTCGACGGACTGGACCGCCCTGATGGACGCGGCACCTCAGCTCCACGACGCTCCGATCTATATTGATGAGACACCCAACATCAGCCTGATGGAGCTCCGCGCCAAGGCAAGACGCGCTGTTTCCAAATATAATCTGAGACTGCTTATCGTGGATTATCTTCAGCTCATCACCCTGAACACCAGGAGGGAGAACAAACAGCAGGAGATCAGTGAAATATCGGGGTCCCTGAAAGCCCTGGCCAGGGAACTGAAAATACCCATCCTTGCCTTATCTCAGCTGAGGCGTCTTGCCAATGAGGATGAGAAACCGCAGTTATCCGACCTCAGGGAATCGGGCGCCATTGAACAGGATGCCGATGTCGTGATTTTCATCCACAGCGGCGCGGAGGAAACAGAAAAGGACACCCATGTCGTGGACCTGATCGTATCCAAGCAGAGGAACGGCCCTACAGGCATGGTGGAAGCGCTGTTCCTGAAGAAATACACCAAATTCGTCAATTATCAAAGAAATGAATAACAACAGGGATTAATAAAATGTTTATCGCTCTCGGCACATATGTCATGAAATTTTTTAACGAGATCGGCAAGATATCACAGCTGACCCGTGATACGTTCAAATGGATGTTCCGGAAACCCTTCGACGTGAAGAATATCGTGAGCCAGATGGTCCATATCGGGTACAACTCCATCCCCGTGACCCTTATCACGTCTTTGTTCACGGGAATGGTCTTCGCCCTCCAGACGGGACTGAGCCTGGAAGTAAAACTGAAAGGCACATCCCAGTTCGTGGGAGGCGTCCTGATCATTGCCCTGGTCCGCGAGCTGGGGCCGGTCCTGACAGCCCTTATCATCGCCGGCCGCATCGGCTCTTCCATTGCGGCTGAGATCGGTACCATGAAAGTAACCGAACAGATCGATGCCCTGAAGACCCTGGCCACTAATCCGGTCCATTATCTCTCCGTTCCCCGTTTTCTGGCCCTGACCTTCATGATGCCGGCGTTAGTCCTGATGGCTGATTTCATCGGCTGGATCGGCGGAGGTTTCGTCTCCCTGGCAGAACTGAAAGTACCCTTGCTCACTTATTATTATAATTCCCAGTCTGCCCTGAGGATGGGAGACGTTTTCAGCGGACTGATCAAATCATCCGTGTTCGGGATGATCATTGCTGTTATCGGGTGCCACAAAGGATTCCAGACAGAAGGCGGGGCTGAAGGCGTCGGAAAATCGACCATCAGCTCTGTCGTTACATCATCCATGCTCATCCTTATTTCGGATTATTTTTTAACATCATTCCTGAATTTCGCCCTAAAAATATAAAAAAATGGAAAACCAGAAAAAAATAAAGATCAAGATCAGGAACCTCTGGAAAAAACTGGCGGCCAAGACCGTGCTGAAAGGCCTGGACCTGGACATCTATGAAGGCGAGTCGGTTGTCATCATAGGCCGCAGCGGTGAAGGCAAGAGCGTTCTGCTGAAGCATATCGCCAGCCTTCTCCGGCCGGACGAGGGAGAGATACATATCGACGACAAGGAGATCACAAGCCTCAATGACCAGATGCTCACAGAAGTCATGATGAAGATCGGGATGGTCTTTCAAAACGCCGCTCTGTTCGACTCCCTGGACGTGGATAACAACGTGGGCTTTTTTATGTACCGGTACAGGAAGGACCTGACCCCGGAAAAGATCCGGGAGATCGTGAAGGAAAAACTGGCCCTTGTGGAATTAAGGGACATCATGCATCTTAAACCCGCGGAACTCTCCGGCGGCATGAAAAAAAGGGTCGGCCTGGCCAGGGCCATTGCCGTGGAACCTCAGATCATCCTCTATGACGAGCCCACTACCGGCCTGGACCCCATCACGGCCGACGCCATCAACAATCTCATCATCAACGCGAAGAAAAAACTGAACGTCACGTCCATTGTCGTGACGCACGATATGGTCAGTGCTTATAAGATCGCCGACCGGATAGCCATGCTGTATGACGGTAAAATAATTTTTTCCGGCACGCCTGACGAGATCAAATCAACGGATAATCCCTTTGTCCAGCAGTTCATCAACGGCCGGGCGGAAGGACCCATCTCGGCATAGGATAAAGAGCGTTCTTTTACGGTGTAAAAGTCAAGGACAGGATCCGCATTTCATCCGTACCCATCCAAGGAGTTAATTTATGAAATTAACCAATGAAACAAAATTAGGCATTGTTGTTTCGGCTGTCGCCATCATTTTTATCCTCATTGTCATCTTTCTCGGTAAATTAAATTTTTCCGAGAAAGGATATACCCTGAAGGTCCGGTTCACCTTTGTGGGAGACCTTAAAATGGACGCGCCGGTTATTTTTGCCGGCGGTATCCGGGTGGGTAAAGTGGTCAATATCCAGCCGCTCAAGGACCTCGTGGAAGTGACCATCCAGATCAACAAGAACTTCAGGATAAAATCAGGGAACGAGATCGTTATTTATACTCAGGGCTTGCTGGGAGAGAAATACATCAACATCAACGGCTATGACGGACCGGGAGAATTATTGAAGGACGGGGATATCGTCACAGGAGTGGACCCCGTGAGCCTGGACGCCATGTCCATCAAGATGGTAAAACTCATGAAAGGAGTATTCGGCCCCACCCTGACCGATGAAGAGGTAAAACGGTCGTTCTCCAGCCTTTTTAATAATGCAGGCGATTTCGCCTATAACCTGGATATGCTGATCAAGGAGAACAGGCAGAATATCTTCGTGACCATTAAGAATTTAAAATCCACGGCAGAGGCCCTTGACCTGAATTTATCCTCTGTCCTGAAAGAGATATCAGGGCTTTCCAAGGATATCGCACAGATATCCCAGGAGAACCAGGAGAGCATCAACAAGACCATCAAGAACCTGGAGACAACCTCCAAACAGCTGAACGCCACTATCACGGAACTGCAGCGTTCCAGCGAGAACCTGGAAAAGATCACTTCAGCCGTTAAAAACCGGGAAGGGACCATCGGCAAGCTCATCTATGAAAAAAGGCTGTACGATTCCCTCCTGATCACATCCAAGAATCTGGAGATATTCAGCCAGCAAATCAGCAAGAATCCAAGGTCCCTCTTATTCGGCAAATAAAGAATGAAAAAAACGAAATTCAAAACACTGTACCTCTGTTCCGGCTGCGGATACCAGAGTACAAAATGGCTGGGCCGCTGCCCCGGCTGCAATGAATGGAATACATTCACCGAAGAGGTCGTCAGCGAACGGAAGGTCCGGCCCCGGCCTGAAAAAGGCAGCCGGAATATCATGCTGCTGGACGAAGTGGCCACGGCCAAGGTAACGCGGAAACAGAGCGGCTTGCCTGAATTTGACCGGCTTATGGGAGGCGGCGTGGTACCGGGGTCCGTCATCCTCATGAGCGGGGAACCCGGTATAGGAAAGTCCACTCTCCTGCTTCAGCTGGCCCATCTGTACAGCCGGGAAGAGAAGGTCCTGTATGTATCAGGCGAGGAATCCGAGGAACAGGTCAAGCTGAGGGCTGACCGTCTTCATTTAAAGAGCCGGAACCTGTATATCCTGACAGAGACGGATATCCAGCTTGTCCAGGAGCATATCAAAACCCTGAAACCAGTGATCACCATCATCGATTCCATCCAGACCATGCGCCATAGCGAGCTGGAAACCCTGACCGGCGCTGTCACACAGATCAGGGAATGCACAGCCCTTCTGATGCAGACAGCCAAAGAAGAGAACACAGGCTTGTTCCTGGTGGGGCATATCACCAAGGAAGGAGCCATTGCCGGCCCCAAGATCCTGGAGCATATGGTGGATGTCGTCCTGTACATGGAAGGGGATAAGAACCTGGAATACAGGATCGTCAAGAGCAATAAAAACCGGTACGGCTCCACTTTCGAAATAGCTGTTTTCGAGATGAGCTCAGCCGGATTAACGGAAGTAAAGAACCCGTCCTCTTATTTTATAGACAGCGCGGAAAAAGCCATGCCCGGTTCCAGCATCGTGACCGTGATGGAAGGGACAAGGCCCCTTCTCATCGAACTCCAGTCCCTCGTCACACCGTCAAACATGCCTTATCCCCGCCGGGTCTCGGAAGGCGTTGATTACAATAAGATCCTTCTTATCGCAGCCATCCTGGAAAAACTTCTGGGCGTTAAGCTCAATACACAGGAGATATACATTAAAGTAGTGGGAGGGCTCCGCATTCAGGAACCGGCCATTGACCTGGGCATCGCCATGGCCATGCTTTCCAGTTACAGGAATACAGCCATTGTTCCCCATACGGTCTTCATCGGCGAGATCGGATTGACCGGTGAGATCAGGCCTGTCCCTTACATGGAACAGAGGCTGAATGAGGTCCGAAAACTTTCTTTTCAACGGGCTGTCATTCCCTCGGCCAACAAAAAGAAACTGTCGAAAAAATACGAGGGTCTGGAAATCATGGATATGCATTATATCACAGATCTTTACAAGGTCCTTCCCAAAGGAGAGGGTCCTTCCTAAGCCACGCGAGAGCGCGGCAGAAAGGACGTGAAGCGGTCTTTATCTTATAAAATAATTCAGACAGGAGGTCTTTCATGTACAAAATAAATGATGCGGTCGTATACCCCACCCATGGTGTCGGTAAGATCGTAAAAATAGAAAAACAGCTGATCCTGGAAAAGAGGATAAAATATTATATTATTGAATTTATCAATAATAACATCAAGATCATGGTACCGGTAGAGAAGAGCGATGAGATCGGTATCAGGCCTGTCATTAAGAACTCCAAGATCATCAAGGTCCTGAAGATACTGAAAGAACGCGCTGCCGCTTTTGACGATGACTGGAAGGCCCGTTTCCAGATCAACAACGATAAGATCAAGACAGGCTCGATCTTCGAGATCGCCCGTGTCGTTAAAGACCTGTATAAACGGAACAAGCGCAAAGAGCTGTCACTCATGGAGAGGAAACTGTATGATAATGCGTACAATCACCTCATCACGGAGATAGCCATTTCCAAGAAGGCCGCTTTTGAAAAGGTCGAAAAGATCATCAATAAGATACTCTCCTGAAACTGCCAAACTTCCGTAAAAATACCGGAGAATAAAAGGAGGTAAAAACGCGGATAAAAAGCCAAAAGAACAAAAAGAGCTTGTCTTTTGAAATAAAAATATTATATTAACTCGGTTATATCTTATATTAAAGAAGGTGTATTATGTTATTCACGATCTTTGCTAATTTACTGATCAGTTCGGTTTTAATCATTTCCAGTTTAAAATTCAAACCTGATTTTTTCATCACATCCATCATCATCAGCTCTCTCGTCTGGGTTTTCTCCTTCATTTATTACAAACGCTTAAAAATACTGAAGGGAACGAACCTTTTCCTGAGCACGCTGGGGCTGATCATGGGTTACCTGATCGCCCGTTTCATCCTGTCCATCCTGTCTCCCCTTACCGACCAGGCGGACCCTGACCTGTTTCCTTATCTCTCCATCGCTTTTTATATTTTTATCATGTATCTGGTCAGTTTTACCTTTTACTGCAAGAGCCATGATCTTAAATTCGCAATGCCCGTGAAGGACGGGAAAGGCAAACAGGAAGGGAAAGAGGAAAATTACAAGGTCCTTGATACCAGCGTCATCATCGACGGACGCATCGCGGACATCAGCGAAACAGGATTTCTGGAAGGCATCCTCATCATCCCCCGCTTTATCCTGAACGAACTCCAGCAGATCGCGGACAGCTCGGACGGTTTGAAACGCCAGCGCGGCCGGAGAGGGCTGGACATCCTTAATAAAATGAAAAAAGGGGTGAAGTCCATCGTTCAGTTCGTGGAGGATGATTTCTCGGATATTAAAGAAGTGGATGAAAAACTCATTTACCTGGCAAAAAAATTCAACGGCATGATCATCACCAACGATTTCAACCTGAATAAAGTAGCCCAGATCCACGGGATCCAGGTCCTGAACATCAATGAACTCGCCAACGCGGTCAAACCCATTGTGCTTCCCGGCGAACAGATGGAGATCCAGGTGATCAAAGAAGGGAAGGACTCCAATCAGGGTGTAGGATACCTGGAGGACGGGACCATGGTGGTCGTCGAGAACGGCCATCATTACATCGGCAAGAAGATCGATGTGGTCGTGACCAGTATCCTGCAGACCACGGCAGGCAGGATGATCTTCGCTAAATGAACGTCCTCTTTATCATTCTGGCGGCTGGACAAGGCAGACGTTTCGGCTTGAATGACAATAAGCTTTTCTATCCGGTCAACGGGAGACCGGTCCTTTCTTATTTACTGGACCGGCTCCAGAAGACCAAGGCCGTCTCCCGGATCATCATTACGGCAAGGCCTTCCGACTTCCCGCGCTTCCGAAAACTGATAAAAGAATACAGGGTCACAAAAGTGATTGGTCTGGTCAAAGGCGGGAAAGAACGGTATCTGTCCGTATTCAACACACTCAAATGGATCAAACGGAACATGCCCGTGCGTGACCTTATCGTATGCATCCATGACGGTGCCAGACTGGTTGTCTCGGAAGGACTGGTCACGAGACTTATCCATTCACTGAAGAACCACCCGGGCATCATCCCTGTTATGAAGGTCCCGGATACGATCAAGGAGCTCAGGAACGGCTCCGTGGAAAAGACCATTCCCCGTGATCATTTATACAGTGTGCAGACCCCCCAGGTCTTTCCTTTCCGAATCCTGTTCGGATCGTATCAAAAGGCCGTACACGACAGGATAAGAACAACGGATGATGCCGGAATACTTGAACACAGCCGCTACCGGGTCAAGGCCATCCAGGGTGAAATAAAGAACAGGAAACTCACTTATCAGGAGGACACCGACCTCATGTTCCATACGACCACCAGGACCGGGATCGGACTGGATGTACATGCTTTTGTTCAATCGCGTAAACTGATCCTGGGGAACGTTACGATACCGTACCGGCTCGGACTGGCCGGTCATTCCGATGCCGATGCCCTGCTCCACTCCATCATGGACGCTTTGCACGGCGCAGCCGGATTAAGGGACATCGGATATTATTATCCGGACAGGGAAAAACGTTATAAGAACATCAACAGCGCGCTCCTTCTCCGGAAGACCCTGAAGCTGATCAGAGAACGCCATTATTCCATTGTGAACGTTGATTCGGTCATCCTGGCCCAGGAACCCCGGATATCCCCCTATGTCGAAAAAATAAAGAAACGGTTGAGCCTGCTTCTGGATCTGGACGAAGACCGTATCAGCATCAAGGCCACAACCACGGAAAACCTGGGATTCATCGGCCGCAAACAAGGTATCGCCTGCCAGACCATAGTACTGCTGGAACGGACCGGACTGGCCTGAGATCAGCGTCCCTGTTACCCGGCCGGTCATGCTGTTACTGTCACGCTTATTCCTTAATAGACCCGGCATTAAAAATTTACTTTTCATCTGGAAAGTATAATTTAATATATTATAATAAACGAAAAAGGGTACAGAATGAAAAAGAAACAATTTAACCTTAAAAAGATCGAACGGTCGTTCCGGGATATCATGGAAGCCCTGGGTCTCGACCTTAAAGATCCCAGCCTGAAGGAAACTCCGCGGCGCGTGGCTGAGATGTACAACGAGCTTTTTTGCGGTCTGCGGCTGAGCACGGACAAGATCATCAAAAAGTTCAGGACAGCGGAATACAACGAGATCATCCTCGTGAAGGATATTCCTCTTTATTCCGTATGCGAGCATCACTTCATTCCTTTTATAGGAAAGGCGCATGTGGGTTATATCCCCAAGAACGGGATCTATACAGGCCTGAGCAAGATCGTGCGTATCGTGGATGTTTTTGCCCGCAGGCCTCAGGTACAGGAAAGGCTCACTCAACAGATCGCGGATACACTGGTCAAGACGCTGAACCCCATAGGGGTTATCGTGGTCATTGAAGCCGAACACCTCTGCATGTCCATGCGCGGCGTCCAGAAACCCGGGACCACGACCGTGACCTCGGCCCTGCGCGGGGCTTTCCAGAAAAAGCCGGAGACCAGGACAGAAGCCCTGAAATTGATCTATAAATAGAACAGAGGTTAAGCATGAACATCGACGGGAACAGTATAGCCGGGAAAATATTTTATGATATAGCCGCCGAAGTACGGGAATTCATAAAAAAAGGACTGCCGCCGCCCCACCTGGCCGTTATCCTGGTGGGCAATAACCCCGCTTCCGAGACCTATGTAAACATTAAAAAGAAACGCGCCACGGAATGCGGCATTGACTTTACCCTTCTCCACCTGCAAGAGGATACCCCGCAGGAGGAGCTCATTGCCAAGATCAGAGAGACCAGCAATAACCCGGCCGTGGACGGTCTGATCGTACAGGTGCCCCTTCCGAAAGGACTGGACGAAAAAAAAGCTCTCCAGGAGATATCACCGGACAAGGACGTAGACGGGCTCCATCCGCTGAATATCGGCAGGCTGGTTCAGAACGAGGATTCACTCCTGCCCTGCACACCAGCCGGCATTATTGAGCTCATCCGGAGCACAGGCCGCGACCTGAACGGCCTGAACACCGTTGTCGTAGGCCGGAGCAATATTGTAGGCAAACCGGTTTCCCTCCTCCTCTTGAAGGAGAACTGCACGGTCACCATCTGCCATTCCCGCACGAAAGACCTTCCCGGCATTATTAAAAAAGCCGATCTGCTCGTGGCGGCCATCGGCCGGCCGGAATTCATCAAAGGAGATTGGATCAAGGAAGGGGCTATCGTCATCGACGTAGGCACCAACCGCATAGAGGACAAGAGCAGAGAAAAAGGATATCGCCAGGTAGGTGATGTGGAATACCGGACCGCAAGCGGACGGGCGTCCTATATCACGCCTTCACCGGGCGGGGTCGGTCCCATGACCGTGGCCATGCTCCTGAAGAATACGCTGAAAGTTTATAAAGAGCACCGTGCCCTTTAACGGACTTACTGGATGGAACGCATAAAATCCGTATTGTATAATTCAGATACTTCTTCAATGCCTTCCGGGAGATAATCGACCGGATTGACCGGATAATCCTTGATCCTGATCTCAAAATGAAGATGATAACCTGTTGAACGGCCTGTCTTCCCGACCAGACCGATCACCTGACTTTGCTGCACAGTGTCCCCTTGTTTTACCAGGATCTTCTCAAGATGGGCATAAAGAGTATGAAAATAATTCTCATGTTCGATCTTGATCACATAACCATAACCTGAACTATAGGTTGCGCTAACGACCGTACCCTCAGCCGCGGCCATGATCTTGGTCCCCACAGGTGCGGCCAGATCGATACCGGCATGAAATTTCTTCCGCCACCCCCACTGCCTTAGACCGAAACCCGAGGAAATCCTGCTGTAAACAGGCCAGATGAAATGGCCTTTCCTGAGCTTCACTTCGATAACCTCTCCGTACCGCTGCAGATAGCTTTCTGTGAGGGGTATGAATAAAAAAGCCTTATATTTTAAATATGAACTGGCTGTTAGCCCATTCACGCTGGCCAGGAGACGGATATTGATACCGTACTGCCTCGATATCCCGTACAAAGAATCGCCCTGCCGGACCATGTACCAGTACCCGTAATGATTATTGTACTTATCAATCACCAGACCGTTCCTCAGACGATAAACCCTTTTCACGGCCCGGATCTCGTTGGT
>JAQTRT010000102.1 GCA_028711675.1 bacterium
AAAAAAGCTGTTTTTACTAATGTATCCAATTCTTTATCCTGCATAATAGGGCTCCTGATAAAGTATGAAATTATATAAAATAAAATCAATGTCAATGAAAAAAGCACATGAAGTAATTTAAACACATTTTTCCTTAGGGCAGGATCAGAAAAAAGAGAGCTTTCCCGGCCGATCAGCTCTATTTTAGAAAAAGCATTGACTTTTCATTAATATTGATATATTATTTATATGAAAAACATGTATTGTTCAGCCGATAATCTAATAAATATATAAAAGGAAAGACGGACATGAGCATTAAATTAAAATTCACCATATTGATTCTTGTTTTCATCATTATCCTTGTGAGTATTTTAACTTATCTCAGTATCTACAGACAGCAGAGCCTGCTGCTGGAATCAACGGACAAGCGCATTAAAGTGATCATGATGAACACATCGGATACCATCAAGGAAGGCATCATCAGCGCGGATGACCTTCTTATCTCCACGACCATCCGGAAGATCAAGGAGAGGAATGAGGATATCATTCATACCTTCCTGGTCGACAAAAGAGGGAACCTGCTCTTTCATTCGGACAGCCAGATCATGAATAAGGTCCTGGGAATGGGGATCAAAGAGGATTTCAGCAAGAGCCCTGAGATGCAGAAAGCGGTCCTGAGCTCCGATTTTTTAAAACAGATCCATCAGAACGAAGCCCTTTATTCCTATCCCGTCACAGGCAATAACGTTAAAATGGCCACGCTTTTTATAAATTTTTCCCTCAATAGAATTATGCAGAATATCAACCAGACCCGGACAAGGCTCATCACTATTTCTTTTGTCATTCTCCTGATCTTTATGGCCATTACCTATGTCTTTACCTCCATCCTTCTCCGTCCCATCAAGCTGCTCACCAAGGGAGCCCAGATCATCGGGACAGGGAACCTGGATTACACGATACCGGTCAAACAGAAAGATGAACTGGGTAATCTGGCATTTACTTTCAACAGGATGAGCTATGAACTGAAAATTTCCCGCCAGAAAGCTATTGATAAAGAACTTTTTGAAAGGGACCTGAAGATCGCGAGCGAGATACAAAAATTCCTCATTCCGGAAAAGATCCCGCAGATTAAGAATATCCTGCTGAATGCCATCTACAAGCCGGCCCGTTTCGTGGGCGGTGATTATTATGATGTCGTGGAGATAGGACCGAATAAATACGGCGTCATCATCGTGGACGTTTCCGGAAAAGGTTCAGGGGCCGCCATCATTATGGCCGTCATTACTTTTATTTTCCATTCAGAAGCGCCCAGGACGTTCGATACGAGCAAACTGATGTTCGAACTGAACAACAAGCTCTTCGAACGTATCCCCCTCGGCAATTTTGCCACGGGCCTGTATATGATCTATGATGCAGAGAAAGAGATCATGCAGTACACCAACGCCGGTCATTCCAACCTGATCCTCTTCAATAAAGCATCCGGCAAGATCTTTGAGCTGAGCAAGGCTTCCAGTTTCCCCCTGGGAATATCGAAGGATACGGACTATACCAGGGCAGCCTTTAAGTTCGAGAAAGGCGACGTGATCCTGCTCCAGACCGATGGTATCTATGAAGCCAAGAACGTGAACCAGCAGGAATTCTCCAATGAACGCGTGAAAAGCACACTGATGAAACACAGTTCCGCGAACAACCCGGATAAACTGAACGAACTTATCATGAACGAGATCAACCAGTTCGTGGGCGCAGCTCACCAGCATGACGATATGACCCTCATCACGATAAAAAAAGTATAAGATGATGAAAAAACGATTGAAGTGGATCATTCTCCTGTACTTATCATTCTTTCTTCCCCTGCAGGCGGAAGATATCAGCAAGCATTTCATGGACGCCAAACTGGCTTATATCAATTCGGATTTTGATACGGCCATGAACGAATGCAACGCGGCCATCCAGCTCAGGGAAGTGCCTGATGAAGAAGCCCAGGCTTTCCTGGACCTGGTTCGTTTCATCCGGAACTTCTCCTCGGAAAAACTGAAGGATGCCCGTCTTTATTTCAGTACCAAGGAATACTTAAAATGCATCGCCACCCTGTCTGATATCCTGAAAAAGGATACGGGCAACAATGAAGTGAAAAAACTGTACAAGGATTCCCTCCCTTTCATCACAGAAGCGGAAAAGAAGGACTTGCTGGAACGGTTGAATAAGGAGATCGAGATCAATAAACAAGGCAGGAACGACACCATCCTTATCGCGCTCTATACGGAAAAACTGATCATAGACGAAAATGACGAACAGACCAAGATCGAGTTGAAAAGAGTACGCTTAAAGTATAATTCACGCCAGATCAAACTCGAAGTCGAGAAAATGATCAAAACCCTGGAAGATCTCATCAGTCAGAAGGAATTCGACCTGGACAAGGCCATCCTCATTGTGAATAATATTCTGTATATCGACCCGGAGAACGTGAAAGGGAAAAAGCTGAAGGTCATCCTGGAAACATACAAGCAGGAAGAGGAGCGACGGAAGCTTCTGGAAGAACAGAAGAAAAAGAAAGAGGAAGAGGAACTTCTGAAAAAAAAGCAGGAAGAAGCCATCCGCAACAAGATTGCAGAGACCATTGAGGTGAAAAGAGTGGAGAAAAAGACCCAGCCTGTCCAGGCAGCTGTAAAGAAAATACAGGCTCCTCCGGTCGTACCTGTTACGAATAAACCTCCTGTCAAGGAACCAGAGCCGGTTTCCCGGCCCACTAATATCATGACTAATGTGAAAAAAGCTGCTGTTACCAATAAACCTGTTGTGGAAAAAAAGAGCGTTCTGATCACGAAGATCGAAAAAGTAGAGACGGTCCAGGTAAAAAAAGAAGACCTGGTCAAAAAAGAGAACGAGAACAAAGGACAGATCCATTTCAACAGGGGTGTTAACCGCTATAATAACCAGTTATATAAAGCTGCCAAGGTCGAATTTGTCCTGGCGGGACAGTTTGATACCGGCCTGAAAAGTTCAGCCGATGTTTATATCAGGAAATGCGACGAAAAAGTGAAAGTCGAAGAGAAAAAGGTCCAGGTCATAGCCAGGCAGGAAGTAAAAAAAGAGGTTGAAAAAACAAAGGTCCTGGTGAAAAAAGAAATGGTGGAAAAGGCCATCAACATCCTGTACAGCAATATGGTGAAGAATGAAGTAACGGTACCGGAAGGAGAACAGCTACTGAAGAAGATCATCACCCGGAATGTCATGGAGAACAGGTTGTCGGTCAACCCGTACTCGCCCCTTTATCAGGTGCTGAACTATCTCAAGGAGGCGGGGGTCGCGTATTTCAATAAACAGGATTATAAAAGGTCACTCTCCTGCTGGCAGCAGATCCTTGAGTTCTTTCCTGAGAACAAATTAGCCGTCACTTACCTGTATAAGAGCCTGGCCCGGGTCCCTGATCCAAAAGAATATCTCCAGAACCTGTATGACCAGGCCGTGAATTATTATAATTCAGGCGATGTCTACAAGAGCGCTTTTTATTTCGATCTTATCATCAATTCCCCTCCTTTTAATAAAAATAAAACGAGCTTCAAGAATATTGATTCCCTCAACAGGAAATGCCTGGAGTATATCAAAAAATACAACAAGACAGAGAGCCAGCTTTTCCAGGTCTATAATTCCGCCGTGCTTGATTTTATCAACGGTGATTACGATGCAGCTGTCGTGAAATGGGAATATATCCTGAAACTTGAACCCGGGAACATGAAATCCCGGTTCAACCTGAATAAAGTGAACAATATTCTGAACAACAAGGAATCCGGCGAGGTCACAAGCCGTTTTTCCGTAGAGGAGATCAAAAAGATCAACCTGGCTTATTATAACGGCATCGAAGCCTATAACCAGAATAACTATAAAAAGGCCCTCTCCTGGTTCAGGGAAGTACTGAAGATCTACCCGGAACACCAGAAAGCGCTCAATAATGTTTCAAAGATAAATCTGATATTGAGATCAAAAACCTATGCGCAGTAAAAAATATTTTTTCATGTTGTGTCTGGGCTTCGGTCTGTTAGGGGCTTTCCGGCCTCAGGACCTGGGGGCCAGCCTGTTCCTTGATTTAAAGCCTGTCCCGTTATCCTGCATGGTCTCTGCCTTTTCCGCGGCTGCTTCTGATGACCGGATCGGATTCCTGGTAAAAGATGTCAACAGCCGGCTTTATTTCATAACCGGCGCGAATAAAGGCCTCTCGTTCTCCAAGACCATATCCCTTTCCTCCAGAAAGGTCATCGACCAAACCCTCTTCATGGACAAGCAAGTGACGCTGGCCGTCTGGATGGAGGAAGCGGATAATAAAATAAAAATGGCCAGGATCAGTAACGATAAGGTTGAATCCGTCAAACCGCTTGTCCCTTTTTCGGACCTTGGGGCTTTTCATCCCAGGATCGTCGCTGTTAAGGACGGATTCCTCCTTCTTTTTTCTGAGAATTACAGGAATCATTCCGGTATCCGTCTTGTCCGATTCACCCTGGACGGTACCATTTTGGAGGACAAGGTCCTTTTTCAGACCGGAAATAATTATCTGCCGCAGGTCCGTTCCAGCAAAGACCAGATTTGCCTGGTCTGGAATAACCTGACCGGCGATAAAGAAGAACTGTATTCGCTTATTTCCACGGACCAGGGGAAGAACTGGGGTGTGGTCATCCCGGTTACCTCCAATGATTTCCCGGACCGGGGTCCGGTCCTGTATGCCATTAAGAACAAGTTTTACCTGCTCTGGCAGGATAACCGGCTGGGAAATTGGAATGTGGCTTATGCCGAGTATAACAAGAAGAAATGGACCGGATTCAGCCAGCTTACCTCCCATCTTTTCAACTGCTGGCTTCCTCAAATGGCTTTTTACAAGGATAAGCTCTTTTTTTTCTGGCTCGATAAATCAGAAGGGAATTCCCAGATCTCCTATGTCCGGAAAGGATTTTACACCAGTGTCTGGAGCGATCCTGTCCGGTTCCATCCGGAAGCCGGGAATATTGATGATTACCAGGTTGCCGGTTCTGATGATTTTTTTACGCTGGCGTGCGTAAAAGAGAATAAACTGTATTTTTCCCGTGTTTACAATGATTTCGAAAAGATATCCCCGGAGAAACAGGAGATCAGTCCTGACGGATGGCGGTTATCCTGGAAAAGGGGAAAGAGCGATCTGGCCAAATATTCCGTCTATTTCTCTCTCGCCGGCCATGACGGATTTTTTATGCCTGTATTCCAAAAAGGTGATGAACATTTCGCGGTCTATAGTAAGAACAAAGAGCGTCTGAATCCCGTTCTTTTTAACATCCGTTACTATAACGATATCGACCTGCTGTCAGACGTCTCATCCCTCCCTTTAAACAAGGAAACAGGCCGTATCAGCGTTAGAAAGCCGGTGGACTGGAAAAAAGCTGAGAAGAACACGATCTTTTACCAGATCATGCAGGATTCGCTGTACATCAAGTACAAGTACAGGAAAGGGATCGATAAGGACAGGATACTCGGTATGCTTTATTTTCAGATCATCAATTATCTCAACAGGAACTATGGTTATAATAAATTTATCCGGGTCTTCAACCTGCTCAACGGGAACATCGATTTCAACAGGCTGATCGAAGGGGATGAGATCTTCCTTCCCGTGGTGTGGGGTGATTTTTTCTTCCTTTCCCTGGTCGGGAAGGACGTGGCGTCCAGCCTGGCAGGCCTTGAAGAAAAATATAATCTGAAGAACCGGGGGTATCTCTATTATCTTGTCTCATCAGACCTGGGAAAGATAAAGGAATATGAAGAGGCCGTACCGGGCGATATCATCGTGCTTTTCTGCCCGTATTAGGTCTTCTCCGCTATCCTGGAAAAATCGAGCAGTTTCCTGAAATCATCAACCATCAGCCGGAGCAGGGCCAGCCTGTTGTTTTTGATCTTCTCGTCCTTGCACATGACCAGGACTTTGTCAAAGAACAGATCCACGGCTTCCTTGTAACCGGAAAGGATAATAAAAGCGGAATGATAGTTCTTCTCCGCGACAGCCTTGTTGAAATCTTCCCTGTTCCGGAGGAACAGCTGGTACAGGTCTTTTTCTTCCTGCTGCTGTAGAATATCCGGTTCAAAAGGCGCGGGGATGCTGATGCCTTTTATGATATTGTTCATTCTTTTCAGGGCAATGAGGAGATGCTTGAATTTATCGTCTTTCCTGAATTTGTTCAGTTCCGTGATCCTGAGATACAGGTCGTACAGATCGTCCGTACTCAGGCCCAGGATACTTTCTATCTCATCATAAGGGAAGTTCAGGTCGGAAAGAACGGTCTTGTAACGCGTCAGGATATAGTTCTGGATAGCCTTGATCTTTTCTTCCCGGACACCCCGGTCTTTGATGAGGTTCTGTTCTTCATAGGCTTGGAACGCATTCTGGAAAAGACCGCGCAGGCCGAGGAAATACTTGTTCCGGATAATGATATTGATCAGGGCAAGGGAATATCTCCGGACCTGGAACGGATCCTCGGACCCGGTAGGGATAAGGTCCTTGATAAAAGAGCCAGTGATATTATCGGTCTTTTCGGAAAGTCCCGCAAGGATGCCGGTCAATGAGGAGGGATACGCATCATCCGCTTTCCGCGGCAGGTAATGCTCATTGATGCCTGTTGCCACTTCCGGTGCTTCGCCTGCCAGCCTGCTGTAGATCATACCGGCGATTCCCTGTAATTCGGGGAATTCATAAACAATGGCGCTTGACAGATCGGATTTACAGAAAAGGGCGGTACGGAGCACCAGTTCCCTGTCTGAATCCGGGGTGTGAAGCTGAGCAGTAAGATAAACGCATAATTGTTTGATACGGTCGATCTTGTCATGCATGGTCCCCAGGTCGTTCAGAAAGAGTATCTTCTCCAGTTTCCGGTTGAAATTCCCGAGGTCTTTGTTCTTCCGGTCTTCCTGGTAGAAGAAGCGTGTATCGTTCAGCCTGGCTTTCACGACACGTTCATTGCCGGCCCGGGTGTTCTTGTTAGGTTTGTTGTTGCAGACGATCAGGAACCGGCTGGTGAGCCGGTTGTTCCGGTACACGGGAAAAGCGCGCTGGTGGTGGATGATACAGGTGGAAATGAACTCAGCCGGTATCTCCAGGAATTCCTCAGGGAAGGAACAGAGCTGGACAAAAGGATATTCGACCAGGTTGGCCACTTCGATCAGAAGGTCCTCGTTCTCTTTACAGGTATATCCGCCTTTTAAGGCTTTTTTGATCTCCCGGACAATTATTTTTTTTCTTTCCTGAGCGTCAAAAAAGACATAATTCTTTTTCAGCAGGGCTTTGGTCTTCTGGATAGTGGAGAACCTGATCTTTTTATCATGGACCAGGTATCTGTGGCCATATGAGAAGGAGGAAGCGGTCAGGTCTCCGATCCTGACGGGCACGGTCTTTCCGTCATACAGGATTGCCAGCCAGCGGACAGGCCTGATAAATTCAAGATGGCTGCCGTCCCATTGCATGGATTTGAATAAATGGATCTTTTGGAACAGGGAGTTCAGTATTTCCTGGAGCAGAAGAGGGGTTTTCTTCCCCCGGATGACATTATGGATAAAGACATATTTGCCTTTTTTCATCTCTTTGACCGAGATATTCTTTTCCGTGATGTTGTTGGACTGAAGGAATTTTTGGCCGGCTTCGGATATCCGGCCTTCTTTGTAAAAGACCGCGTGAGGCGGACCTTGTTTCTCGATAATCGTGTCGTTCTGACAATCGGGAACGCCCCGTGCCAGGATCAGGATACGGCGGGGCGTGTAATGAACCTCGCAGGCATCTGTTCCCAGATTATACTGCTGAAGGATCCCGTTGAACAGGTCTTTCAGATGGTCGCGGACATAAATGAGGAAACGGTTGGGCAGTTCCTCTGTCCCGATCTCAATGATCAAATCCTTTTTCATAGTGAATTAATGTAGTAAAGATTATTTCAATGTCAATGAAAATCAGCACGTGATACGGGAAAATGGTTGACTTTATTCTGTCCGGCTGTATTATAAGTGGAAAATTACGGAGGTAAGCTTATTCCGGAGATCAGACTGAAAGACCTTGATTTTGAACTGCCCAAGGAACTGATCAGCCAATATCCATGTTCTCAAAGGGACGGATCAAAATTATTGGTCTGTGAGAGAGCTTCCGGAAAGGTCCGGCACTGCCGGTTCCGCGAAATCACGGAATTTATCCAAAAGGACGATATCCTTATTTTTAACGACACAAGGGTGTTCCCGGCCAGGCTGTACGGCCATAAAGAGGACACTAAAGCCGGGATCGAGATCCTTCTCCTGGAAAAGAAGGATGTCCGGACATGGAAGGCCATTCTCAGGCCTGCCAGAAGGATCAAGCCCGGGACCACGGTCCGGATCGATGACGAACACTCTCTTGTACCCCTTGAACGGCTGGAAGAAGGGAATTTCCTGGTCCGGTTCAATAAGGATATGGATTATCCTGACCTGGAAAAAAAAGGCAGCATACCCCTTCCTCCTTATATCAGCAGACCGTTCGACCCGGCCCTGGACAGGGAGCATTATCAGACCGTATATGCCAGGGAATACGGGGCTGTTGCCGCACCGACCGCTGGTTTTCATTTTACAAGGGAATTATTGGATGACCTGACGAAAAAAGGCGTAAGCACGGGATTCGTGACGCTCCATATCTCCTACGCCACCTTTGCTCCGGTCAGGAGCGAAAGGATCACGGACCACAAGATGCATTCTGAATACCTGTTCGTACCGGAGGAGACGGTGCGGCTGATCAACCAGAAAAAGAGCGGCAGGGTCATCGCAGTCGGGACCACGGTGGTACGGGCCCTGGAGAGCGCAGCCGCGGGTCCGAAAAAGATCAGGGCTTTTTCCGGTTATATTGATACATTCATTTATCCGGGCTATGAGTTCAAGGTCGTGGATTCTCTTATTACCAATTTTCAT
Source organism: bacterium (assembly GCA_028711675.1). GTDB lineage: Bacteria > Spirochaetota > JAHITG01 > JAHITG01 > JAHITG01 > JAQTRT01. Next base: position 8,905 of record JAQTRT010000102.1, read on the forward strand.
CTTCCCGGGAGCACGCTTCTCCTTCTTGTAGCCGGACTGACAGGTCTGGATAAATTAAAAAAGCTGTACCAGGAAGCTATCAGGGGAAAATACCGTTTCTTCTCCTACGGGGATGCCATGCTGATCCTCTGAAAACAATATTTTTTTGACAAAATTTCAGGAATATATATATTGATACAGGATGAAAGCAAGACCGTTCTATATAATTTGTGTCCTTGCCGTCATGCTGTCGGGTTGCACCAAATTGATCAAGGTTAAATTATTTCCCCGAAAGTATTATTCTCTTCCGCTTTTATCGGAAAGACCTGTCCAGGACCCGAACTCGACAGACCCTGTCATTGAAACACCCTCCGAATTCTACCTTTACCGGAAATTCCTTTACATATCGGATAAGGCCAACTGCCGTGTCAGACAATATAACCGCAATAATGAACTGCTCCTTTCCATTACCAACAAGGATCAGCAGGATATCGATCTGGCCTTTATTGGTTCCAACCGGGCGCTCCTGCCGTTTCCCCTTGATCAGAGGCTTTTTCACCTGAATGAACCGGGAAAGATATGGATTAATGAGAATTCCATCTATGTGGAGAACCTGTTAGGATCCGGGAACGAAGACCACTCGGAAAATTCTTATTCTTTTATACTGAAATATGATAAAACCGGCCGTCCCGTCAATGTCTTCGGCGTGCGGACAGGCGACAACGGGATCTTCCCTTATATCAATTGCGAGAAATTCACGCTGGATGAAAATGATGAT
>JAQTRT010000103.1 GCA_028711675.1 bacterium
GGGAACAGGTGAATCAGGTATCCCCCTGCTTATGCTTGATTCCTACGGAGAAAGAACATTAGGCCTGGGTGACACTTTTGCCGGTATAGCCGATGACATCAATGCCATTTCCGTCAATCCGGCAGGATTAAGCTCTCTCACATCGTTTGAAGCCACGACGATGTATATGCGATATTCCTTTGACATGATGTTCGGTTATTTAGCCGCAGGAGGTCCTTTAGCCGATGGGTTAGGATCCATTGGCGGCAGTCTTGCCTTGTTCCGTTCCGGTGATTTTGATTCCTACGATAGTGAAGGCAATAAAGAGAGTTCACCTTTATCTGCCAGTGATTTTGGTATTACCGTCGGCTATGCCAACAATCCTTTGAAATTATTAAACGTGGACCAAAATTTAAATTTGGGTTTAAATATTAAATTCGTTCAATCGAAATTAGCTGACGATTCTAAAACCGCGGTTGTTTTTGATATGAGCGCCCTTTATAGAATGAGCGTTTTCAGCTTCGGGAGCGGTCTTTTAAAAGAAAATCTGGGAATTGGTATCTCTTTCCAAAACCTGGGCCCTTCCGTAAAATATAAAGCTGAAGAGACATTACTCCCCCGGAATTTCCGTATAGGAGCCGGTTATCAGGGTTATCATGACGACAAACATGGTATCCTATTGGGTTTTGACATCAACTTTCCCAATGACAGTAAAGAGATCATAGGTATGGGATTGGAATATTCCTTTATAGAAATGATATTTATCCGGATCGGGTATAAATTCTCCGGAACGGAAATGGATGGATTCTCGGCAGGTATTGGCGGAAAATACCGGCTATTGGAAAAATTATTCAGTCTGGATTATGCTCTTATCCCGTTAACGGATTTTGACACCATGCATGTCATTTCTTTGGGCGTTAAATTTTGATAGATGGAGATGGTATCGGTATCTGACATATAACATTCAGAGCAGGCGTGCGTTTAAACAGGCGTAATAGTCTGGCTCTCCACGCCGGTCACGACAACGGCATTCACCCTGGCGGACCGCTCGCGCAGAGGCGCCACCTGCCGGTACTCGGGTGAATCCCGCCAGGCACGGAACTTCTCCGGGGAACCAAACTCGATGAGGATAAGCCTCTGCGGCTGCCAGTCCCCGGACATCACGGTCACGTCGCTGCCCCGGGCCAGGTATTTTCCGCCGTACTGCTCCACCGTCCTCGGCACTTCACGGATATACTTATCATATCCCTGTTTATCCGTCACTTCCTTTGTTTCAACGATCATATAAACAGACATAGGAACTCCTTATGTTCTTGCCGGCGACACATTTCCGTAGCACCGTACCTTTAGGTACGGTGATTAACTATATGCCATCATATCGCATCCGGCAGGTCGGAAGACCTGCCGCTACAATCTAATTCCCTGCTTTCTTTGTGCTGTTCCTTATTATGAAATCGTATTGCCCTTCTTATGTCTGCTTCCTAAAAACTATAATCCGTCCGGATATAATAATGCCACTGGTGATCCCGGTCAAGCTCATACAGATACCCGGCTGTAATATCGCTGCCGGCCTGGTAATAAAAATAAAACGAAAAATGGAGCTCATTGCCGACGCCCCTCAGCCAGCGCATCTTCCCGAAACTGTCAAAACCGTTGCCTGCCGTGAAATAACAGTTGAACCATATATTTCGTAAAAAGACCGGCATGTTCTTGATCCCGCGTTCTATCCATACGAGCGGTATATTATAAGAAGCATGTGTTATGAGATAATTCCTGTAATCTGATTCATATTCCGTGTATCCGTCCAGTTCTATATCATAAATGGCAGGTGCGTACTGCCCGAACATGGAGCCTGAGATTGAATACGGCCTGCTGGATGAACTGTTGAGCATCAGGCCTGACTTGAGCTGAAGTTTCAATACCTGGTGCCTGAACAGCATCCTTTGATGGAATGTAAGGTCAAGGTGCAGAAGATCAAGGTCATAGGAGGATTTAAAGAACTTCTTCATCATAATATACCGGGGATAAAAAATGATCCCTTTTTCCGGCATAATGGAATAACTGTATTGCCTGGTATTATTATAATAAAACCCCTGGGAGAAAGAATGATAGTACGTGTTACCGTTATTGTGTGTATGAAACCTTCTGTAATAATTCAGGGACGTGACCAGCTCAAGATACCGGAAAAGCCTGTTCTTGAGATAACCGAACGAAAACCATATCGAATCATCCCGGTCAACCTGGTCTTCATACCCGGTGTGGAACCTGGCAAGCATCAGGGTATACTGATATTTATTGCCGCTATAGGTATACTGGCCGCGGATGTTCGGCTTGTTGACAGGAGCCAGATAAAAATCTGCCTGCAGCGTAAGCTGGTTCCTGGAAAAGACGTCGGAAAACAGGACTATGGCACCGATCGACGAGGGGCCGTCCGGGCCCAGTGTCTCAGCAGCAGGCAGAATACAAAAATGTGTGAGCATGTCAAGCAGGGGGTGGAATTGTTTCTCCCGGGATATTTTCGTACTATCAGAGGGGATGGGAGAAGACGGCAGCTGAAAATTTTTAAAATTGGTCAGGCTTGTATAATGGACCGGGATATGTTTGAGCCGGTCCCCGGAAAGGGAAACCAGGCTATATCCCCTGGACCTGTAAAGGCTCATATAAAGGCTGTTCCCGGCCCGGGTGAACCGGAGAGTGCCGGAGATAAGGTCTGTCAACCGGAAGAACTGCTTTTTATCAGGATTATATTCATACAGGTTGTAAACAGAATTAAAATCCGAAATAAAATAAAGCTGCCTGCCGGACAGGGTCAGGTTCAGTTCAGTGGAAGGATTCCGGGTCAGCCGCGTCAATGCTTTTTTTGCCGTGTTAAACTGATAAATATCAAAATAATCATTCTCCTTTTTCATGATAAAATAAAGCTCGTTGCTGCTGACAGCAATAAAATCCGACACCTGGTCATATCTGTCAAGCTCCATGACGATCTCCTGGCCCCCGTTATCCGGCGCAATATATTTCACCACTTTTGCTTTTTCCGTATTCTGCACGATCAATAATTTCTTATTCACGTTCCTGACAGAAAGGACACGACTGTATTTTTCCAGTTTACCAACCTCAAACTTCCGGAGATCATAGTATCCCAGGTTATAAAATAGATAAACATTATCATGATACTCGGCCACGGTAAAATAAATTTTATCCTGAAAAACAGCCAGGGAAGTAATAAAAGAATCACTCAGCACAAGCTTAAGCCTGTGGTCTGACAGGTGATACGCATATAATCCGTAGCCTGTATGCGGGGAATAAGCGGAAAAATAAACCATGTCCCTGTATACAGCCATATCATAGATCTGCCAGTATTCTCCTTCCGGTAAAATAATGCGGGGTTTGGTCGGATCTGCTATTCCCCGGATCTCTTTTGTGTATTTATCTTTCAACTGCCTGACCCAGTCATTATACAGATCATAGTAAGATAAACCTGTATAATAGTCCATCCAGGAATTCAGGGGGAACAAGGTAAAACAGGAGGAAAGACATGTCCCCGGCTTCATGTTAAAGGAAAAACAGGAGCAATTCGCATGGGCTCTGTATGCCCGCAGTACATTCTCCTCATATACCTTATCAGCCAGGTACTGGTGAAAACCGCCGCCCCAGATGTAAGGCCCGTGGCCGCAGGGAATCTTATTGGCAAAAACACTTATCTCATCCAGCGCCGGGACATTATCCTCATAAACAGCCGTGCGGAACATCATTTCTTTATATGAACTTTTTACCCGGCCCATAGGAGTATAAGCTGACTCCATATACACAGCTATTCCTTCCAGGGAGGAGAGAGGCAATAGTACATTAAAGGCAACATAAGGGAAGCCGAGATTTTTCAACGGGAAATAAGTCTGGCCCATGAAAAGAATATGTGTGTATTCATGGATGAGCAGTTCTTCCATGTTATTATAATAATTCAATAAAGAAGGCTGAGAGAGCGTATCAGGAACCGTATCATAAAGGATAATGACATTAGCCGGCAGGATAGTGGCCATTCCATTAGCCTGGTCCCGGGTATCTGCAAGGATGAGATACGTATGTAAAGATCCGTGAATATAAAATTTATTTATCAGGGCTCTGTGCACATTTTCCGCTGTTTCCAGGATACGCATGGCTTTTAAAGAGGAAGTATAATAGATCAGGGTAAAATGCTCACTGTGCATCTTTTTGTATTTTTTATCCGAGGGGATATTCTGGGAATAAAGATTATCTGTATGGCCTATCAGCAGGCAAAAGAAAAAAAAGACCAGATTAATTATATTTTTCTTAAGTCTATTCATTGTAATATCCCTGCTTACCAGGTACTTCCTCTGTTTCCGGGTCACAGCCACTGTATGCTCTGAATATACTAAACAATTATAGCCCGTCAAACTAATTTTCAGCGAAGAAAACCAGGACTCCTGAAAGTGATTGAATTTAAAAATATAACATTTATATTCTGTTGTATACATTTTCTCAGGAGCGAATATGAAACAGTGGTATGAAGAGCTATTCACGGATTATGCCGAGACCTACGAAAAAGAAAGCTTCACGCAGGGCACGACCGGAGAGGTCGATTTCCTGGAAAAAGAGGTCGGCCGCGATAAAACCGTGCGTATCCTGGATATCGGATGCGGGACCGGCAGGCACAGCGTTGAACTGGCCAAACGCGGTTATAACGTGACAGGCATTGACCTGTCCGAATCCCAGCTTAAAAAAGCGCGGGAAAAGGCCGCTCAGTCAGGATTAAAAATCGATTTTATCCGGGGCAATGCCAGGGATTTCTCCGTGGGCAGGGAATTCGGCCTGGCTATTATGATCTGCGAAGGCGCCTTTTCCCTGATGGAAACGGACGAGATGAATTATAAGATACTGGAATGCGCTTCGCGCAGCCTGAAAAAAAACGGCAAGTTCATCTTCTCCTGTTTGAACGCCCTGTTCCCTCTTTTCCATTCCGTGAAGGATTTCCTCAATGCCCATGCCAGGGGAGAACCCATCCAGGGGAACACGTTCGACCTGATGACCTTCCGCAACAGCTCCCGCCTGACCGTAAAGGACGACAAGGGCGCGGAAAAGACGCTTTCATGCAATGAACGTTATTTCGCTCCTTCCGAGATCGCGTGGCACATGAGATCCCTGGGCTTCGCGAAGACGGATATTTATTCCTGCCGCCTGGGCGCTTTCAGCCGGGAGCATCCGCTCACTCCCGATGATTACGAGATGCTGGTGATCGCGGAGAAATGAACAAGAGGCATTGTGCCATGAAAAAAAAATTAGGGCTTTACATCCATATCCCGTTCTGCCGGAGTAAATGTTTTTACTGCGATTTCTATTCCGTTATCTATGACCAGGGCCTGATCGACCAGTATATCAAGCACATGGGCAAAGAACTCCTCCTTTATTCACAGAGATACCGGGAACATTACATCATTGACACCATCTACATCGGAGGCGGTACACCGACCATCCTCCTCCCCTTCCAGTTCACCAGCCTTTTTCAGAAGATACACGACCATTTCGACGTGACCGAGGACGCCGAAATAACCACGGAAGCCAATCCCGAATCCCTGACCGAAGAGCACCTGAAAGTATTCCGCAAGATCAATATCAACAGGATCAGCCTGGGCGTCCAATCCTTCCATGACAAGGTCCTGAAGCTCATAAACCGCCGGACCGGCCAGGACGAGATCATCCGGAAGATCAAGCTCCTGAAAAAATACAGGTTCCCGAACATCTCCCTGGACCTTATCTTCGGACTTCCCGAACAGAACACCGCGCTTTTCAAGCAGGACCTGAAACTGGCACTCTCTTTCCACCCACAGCACCTTTCCCTCTACAGCCTTATCCTGGACAAAAAAACACCGGCCGCAGAATTATATGCCAGGAAGAAGGAGATATTCCCGGATGACGAGGAGATGGTCAAGGATTATTTATATGCCAACCATGAACTGAAGAAGCACGGGTTCATCCGTTATGAAATATCCAATTTCTGCAAAAAAGGATTCGAATCCCGGCATAACCTGAAATACTGGCGCCAGCTTCCTTACCTGGGCATCGGCGCTTCCGCCACATCCACCATAGAAGAGAACCGCTGGACCAACGTATACCACATCACGGATTATATCGAAAAACTGAAAGTGAACGACAGACCGGTCATGAAACTGGAAAAGCTCACGCCTATTAAGCTGTTCAATGAGAAGGTGATGCTGAAGTTAAGGCTGCGCGAAGGGCTCCCTATCAAAGACCTGGACAGCCGCGAAAAAAGAATGCTCGGTTCCAAGAAAGGGGCGATCAGGGAACTGACCAGGATGGGACTGCTGAAATCCGGCCATAACCGGCTCACTATCCCTTTAAAAGGCATCATGCTTTCGAACGAGGTCATATCCTGGCTTATGTATTAATCCCGGACAGCCAGTTTCCGCAGCTTCTGCATAATGGCCAGGCCCATGCCTTCCTCCGGTAACTCTTCCATATAGACTTTATCCAGGTTCATTTTATCAAGTTTATGCAGTTTTTCAAAAAGGTTCTTTCCCGCCTCCCAGAGGTCACCCCCGGCTGACAGGACTTCGATGGCCTTGAACCTCTTCTTTAAGTTTTTCGGCTCTGCAAAGGCCAGGAACCCGAGATTGTTATTATCCGGGATGATCACGGATGACTTAAGGAATTCAAAAGGCGTGACTGTCCTGAAGGGACGCGGCTCTTCCCGGATCACATTCACTTTCCCGATCACCTTTTCTATATCCTCTTTCGGGACACAGCCCGGCCGCAGAATGACCGGTTTTTCCAGTAAGGAGATCACAGTGGATTCTATGCCCACTTCCGTGCTCCCGGCATCCAATATCAGGTCTACACTGTCGCCCAGCTGTTCAAACACGGTACGGGCATCGGTGGGGCTGATGGACCCGGACCTGTTGGCGCTGGGCGCGGCAATGGGAGTCCCGCAGCAGCGGATAAAATCAAACCCCGCCTTGTTGGAAGGCATGCGTACGCCCACAGTGTTGTTCCCGGAAGTAACGATATCCGGCACCCGCTCCTTTTTCTCCAATACGATCGTGAGCGGACCCGGCCAGAACTTATCCATCAGGGAAACGGCCTGCGGGCTGACTTCTTTATAGAGCTTCTGGGTATCCGCTCTTTCACTGATATGCACAATAAGCGGGAAGAATTCAGGCCTTTGCTTGATCTTGAATATCCTGATCACGGCATCGGGATTGAAAGCGTCTGCTCCCAGTCCATAGACCGTTTCCGTGGGAAAGGCCACGATCCCGCCTTTCCTGATGATATCCGCGGCTATTTGGATGTTCTTTTTACTGGCTTCGACTATTCTTTGCATAATTTTTTAAAAGACCAATATCAGGATCGAGGCGATAAGGCTCAGGCCGCCGCCGAGGATGAACGGATACGCGGGATTGATAGTATATAAGAAACCCGCGATGATGCTGGCCGGCAGGAGGCCGATACCGTTCATGGTAGCGAATAATCCCAGAGCTGTCCCGCGTTTATCCACAGTAGAAAGGTCGGACACATAAGCTTTCTCCACGCCTTCCGTGAGACTGGAGTAGATGCCGTACAGCACCCAGAGGATATAGAACGCGCCCTTTACGCGGAAGATCCCGAATCCCAGGTACACGAGGCTGTAGAGGAAATACCCGGACAGGAGGACCTTCTTCCGGCCGAACCTGTCTGACACCTTCCCGAAAAAAGGAAGGAACAAAGTGGACGTAAAATTATAAATCAGGTAGAGAAAAAGGGACATGAGCAGGCTGAATCCGATATCCCTGGAACGCAGGATCAGGAACTGATTGGAACTGTTACCCAGGGCAAAAACAAAAGTGGCGATCATGAATATTTTTAGTTTTACGTTCATGTTCCTGAAAGAAAAATTAAGCTTAACTTTTTTATCCCCTGTCTTTTTTTTCAGGCTGGCCGGTTCCCGTACGAAAAAAAGGATGAGGACACCGATAAAAGCCGGGAAAAGGGATATCAGGAATATCTTCCTGAACAAGCCGATATTATTATGAGCTTCAAAAGCAGGGCCGATGAGCCGGATAAGGTACATGGTGACCAGCACACCCAGAAAAGCGCCGGCAAAATCCATGGCCCGCTGGATACCGAAAGTTTTACCGCGTTCGTTCTTCGGACTCGATTCGGAAAGGATGGCGTCCCGCGGCGCGGTCCGGACGCTCTTGCCGACCCTGTCGAGGAAACGAGCGGTCAGGATATGGGTCCAGGCGCCGGCCGCCAGCAGGAGAATCTTGCTGACAGCGGAAAAAGCATACCCTATAACGGTATACTGCTTGTATTTCCTGAACTTATCTGAGATATAGCCGAAATAAACCTTGCCCAGGGAGGCCGTGGCTTCGGCCACACCCTCGATGATGCCCAGGAACTTTCCCGCTGATGTTGTCACCATGGCTTTCAGGAAAGACGGGAGAATGGGATAGATCATTTCGCTGGAAGTATCCGTAAAGAAGCTCACAAGGCCCAATAATAAAACGTTCTTCTTCTCCGCATTCTTTTTTCCAATCCGTTTTTTCTCCATAATTGTTAACCTCTTTAAAAATTTTCTCTGTCCCAGACCGGGTCTCCTGTGACACCGGACCGGCCTGCCGCGTGAACGATCAGGCCTTAGGGACCCTGAATAAATAAGCCAGACCGATCGAAAGGAAATATAGTAAAAATAACGGTATCGTCAAGAGGATCTGGGAAAACACGTCAGGGGGCGTCAGCACAGCGGCCATGACCAGGATCACGATAACAGCCTCGGGAAGGCGCTTCCATAGGATATGGTACGTCACAAGCTTCAGCCTGTTCAGGAACAGGATCAGGACAGGGAACAGGAAAGCCATGCCTGTAGCGATCATGATCCCCAGGTACAGGTTGATATATTCCTTTAAATTAATAAGGGGCTTGATATCCCGGCCCGCGAACCGGATAAGGAAGCTGATGGAATACGGCAGCATCACCTTGTACGCAAAAAAAACGCCGGTGAAAAAAAGAAGGACGATGAGGAACATCAGGGAAAGGAGTACGTTCTTCTCTTCCCGGCGCAGGGCCGGGAAAATGAACTTCAGAAGATGGAAAAGAATGACCGGGATGTTCAGGATAAGGCCGATGACGAACGATATCTTCATGCGCACCATGAAAGGCTCAAGCAGGTTCTGAAAAAAAAGATTCTGTTTGATCCGAAGAAGGGGGGCGGTAAAGAGCTGGAACAGGCTGAATTGGTTAAAAAAAGCGAAAAGGAGGAGCCACGTAGCGCCAAAAAAGAACAGAATGATAAGGATGCGCTTTCTCAGCTCTTCCAGGTGGTCGAAAAAAGTCAGGTTATTTTCTCTTTCGGGCTGCAGGCTTCTTGGTTTTGGCATTATATTTTTTAATGTTCTTCTCTTTTATCCTGTGTACATCTTCGTCCCGGCCGGGATCAGGATCAGGAGTGAGGGCTTTCTTGAATTCCCGGATACCCACACCTATGCTGCGCGCGATATCAGGGATTTTCTTCGCCCCGAAGAGGAGAAAAGCTGCGATCAGGATCAATATTATCTCTTGTGTTCCGATCATAGGACAAATGTATATTTCTATTTTTTAATGTCAATGAAAAAGGTATCGCGGACT
>JAQTRT010000104.1 GCA_028711675.1 bacterium
GGCGGCTCCTTCGAAGAATACTGGAGGGCGTGGGCTATGAGGTCGTGTCCGAGGAAGGCGACGGTATGGCCGCGGTGACCAAATATTCACAGTTGTCCCCGGACGTTGTGACCATGGATGTGACCATGCCGGAAATGGACGGTTCCGTCGCGGTCGATGCCATCCGGAGAAATCATCCTGATGCCAGGATCGTGATGGTGACATCCATCGGAGACAAGAACCTGGTCGAAGAATGCCTGAAGCTGGGTGCCAAAGGATATATCCTGAAGCCTATCCAGGAGAAACAGATACAGAAGATGCTGGAAACCATTAAAAAAGCCGCGGTGGGGGTGTAAGCTTATGGAAAAAGATTTGATCGCACCATTTATCAGTGCTGCCACGGAAGTGATCTTTGAGATCATGAATGAAAAGGCCCAGACAGCCCCTGTCGTGATGGTGGAAAAGATTTCGAATTCACAGGGCATGGCAGTGGTCGTGGGATTTGCCGGCAAGCTGCAGGGCAGGCTTATTATAGATGTCTCACCTGACACAGCTCATAAGGTCTCGGAGCTCGTACTCCAGGAAAAAGTGGAGAAAAAGGATATGGAGCTGGTGGAGAGCGCCATAGCCGAGTTCGGGAATGTGGTCGCGGGAAGGGCTTTGACCAAGCTGAGGAACATGGGGTATGAGATCAAGATCACACCGCCAACGATCTTTAAAGGAAGTAATTTCCAGATCATGGAAAAAGATATAAAAATGCATATCATACCCATTGACCTGAACCTGGGCAGGATCATCCTGAACGTTTCCCTCAAAAACGGTTCTTAAATAGTGCCGTAAAGGTGCCGGTACCGTACACCGTACGTTTTTTATACCGGTAACCTGACGATTTACCAGGATAAAACTCCTTATTTTTTCAGAATTTTATTATGTTATTGCAATAAAACAATATTTTTTATCCTGCTTTTTCGATATTTTTAATCATATTTCTTCTATAATGTGTGTGCGGTGTACGGTACCGGCACCCGATGTTCCAGGATTATTATCCCCGTTTTTGCAATAATAAACCATACCAGAATCTTATGTTCATCTGTACTATTAAAAAACTTGACATTTGATTTGTTTTTATTATTTTATACGAAATTCATTTTCGGAGAAAAGTGTTGAAAAAGAAAGGTGCGGAAATATTGATCCAGACACTGATCGAAGAAGGCGTGGACACGATGTTCGGCTACCCCGGTGGCCAGGTCATACCTATTTTCGACGCAATTTTTCATAACACGGACAAGATCAATTTTTACCTGGTGCGCCATGAACAGGCCGCTGCCCACATGGCTGACGGTTACGCGCGTTCGACCGGAAAAGTAGGCGTGTGCCTGGCTACTTCGGGACCCGGCGCCACCAACCTTGTGACCGGCATTGCCACGGCTTACATGGACTCCGTGCCCATGGTGGCCATCACCGGCCAGGTTACGACCAACATGATCGGCAATGACGCGTTCCAGGAAGCCAATATTACCGGCATCACGTATTCCATTACCAAGCACAATTACCTGGTGAAGGACGTGAAAGACCTGCACAGGATCGTGAAAGAGGCGTTCTATATCGCCCGCACAGGCAGGCCGGGTCCGGTGCTCATCGATATCCCGGGCGATGTGTCCAAAGCCGAAGCAGAATTTGAAAAAATAGAAAAGGTCGAATTACGAAGCTATAAACCTGTATACGAGGGCAATCCCAAACAGATCCAGAAAGCGGCTGAAGTGATCATGAAATCCCGCAAGCCGGTCATCATCTCGGGCGGCGGGGTCATCATCTCGGGCGCCGACAAGGAGCTGAGGGAACTGGCGCACAAAACAGGCATACCTGTTACCATGACCCTGCTGGGCATGGGCTCGTTCCCGTCCGACGACGAACTGAGCCTGGGCATGCCGGGCATGCACGGCACTGTATACGCCAACCATTCTTTGCAGGACAGCGATCTTATTATTTCCGTGGGCGCCAGGTTCGATGACCGCATCACGGGAAAGCTGGACGCGTTCGCCCCGCATGCGAAGATCATCCATATCGACATCGATCCGTCCTCCATCGGCAAGAGCGTCCTGGTGGACATCCCTATCGTGGGCGATGCCAGGATGATCCTGCGCGAACTGAACAAGCTCGTTTCCAAATGCGACATCGGCGAGTGGATGCAACACGTGAAAGAACTGAAGCAGAAAAACCCGCTCGCGTACAAGAAGAGCGAGGACGTGATCAAGCCTCAGTTCATCATGGAAGCTTTAAGCGAAATAACCGGCGGCGACGCCATTTATGTGACCGAAGTGGGACAGCATCAGATGTGGGCTGCCCAGTATATCAATTATAAAACAGCGCGGTCTTTCCTTTCGAGCGGCGGCCTGGGTACCATGGGATACGGTTTCCCCGCGGCCATAGGCGCCCAACTCGGTAATCCGGACAAGACCGTTATCGATATCTCGGGCGACGGCTCGTTCCAGATGAACATCCAGGAACTGGCCACCGTGGCCATGAACCGCATCCCGGTGAAGATAATTATCCTGAACAACATGTACCTGGGAATGGTGCGGCAGTGGCAGGATCTGTTCTGGGGCAAACGGTATTCGTTCACATGCCTGGCCAGACAGGCCAGATGCCCCGAGTCCTCCAAATGCCCGGGTCCCGGCGACCAGTGCCCGGAGATGATACCTGATTTCAGGAAAGTGGCAGAAGCATACGGTATTAAAGCTTATGACGTGTCCAAGCCTGCTGATGTGAAGCCCTTGCTCAAGGATATCCTGAAAATGAAGGAGCCGGTGCTTGTGAATTTCCATGTGGCCATGGAGGAGAACGTGATGCCCATGGTGCCGGCAGGTTCGGCCCTGAACCAGATCCTGGACCACGCGTTAGCGTAAGGATCAAGGTTGTCCTAAAAGTTTGAATTTGTAGTGTAGGGGTTCCTTAACCCCGTTTTTTAAAGATCATTAAATGATCTTAATGAAATACACTGCTATAAGGACAGACATGTTGCCGGGGTCATTTTTTTTATAGAAGGTAGAATTATGGAATATATATTTTCAGTTCTCGTGGAGAATAAACCCGGTGTCCTGGCGAGGATCTCGCAGCTCTTCAGCGCCCGGGGTTACAACATCACCAGCCTCACGGTGGGCGAGACGGATGATCCCACCATCTCGCGCATGACCATTGTGGTGGACGGCGATGAGAAGATCATGGACCAGGTGAAGAAGCAGCTGAACAAGCTCATTGACGTGGTGAAGGTCGTAGACCTGACCTCCCTGCCGCAGATCGAACGCGAGCTGCTCCTCATCAAGGTGAATGCGGACAAGAAAATGCGCTCGGAGATCATCGAGATCGCGGAGATATTCCGGGCTAAGATCGTGGACGTGTCCGACAGCGATGTGACCCTGGAAGCCACAGGCCAGAAGGACAAGATCGATGCCCTGATCAAGCTGCTTAAAGGTTATAAGATAAAAGAGCTGGCGCGCACAGGGCGTTCCTGTCTGCCCCGGTCGGAATGAAAAAAAAGGCTATAAAGGTCTTATAAAACCTTTTCTGCCTTTAAAGCCTTTATAACAGCGAAATTTGGTTATAAAGAATTAAATTTTTCAGATAATAAAATCAGAGGAGGAAGTTTCAATGAAGATGTATTATGACAAGGACAGTAATCCCAAGATCCTGAAAGGAAAGACCATTGCCATCATCGGTTTTGGCTCCCAGGGACATGCCCAGGCCCAGAACCTGAGGGAGAGCGGTTATGACGTTATTGTTTCTGAAATGGAAGGTACGCCCAATTATAAATTGGCAGTTGAGGCAAAATTTACACCCGTGACAGCCGGGGAAGCGGCGGCCAAGGCCGACGTTATCCAGATGCTGGTCCCGGACGAGGCCCAGGCCAAGGTTTACCAGAAAGAGATCAAGGAGCACATGAAGAAAGGGAAAGCCCTGGTCTTTTCACACGGCTTTAATATTCATTTCGGCCAGATCGTGCCTCCGGCAGATGTCGATGTGTTCATGGTGGCGCCCAAAGGCCCGGGACATCTGGTGAGGAGAACCTATACCGAAAAATCCGGCGTGCCGGCCCTGGTGGCCGTGTACCAGGACGCGTCGGGCAAGGCCATGGAAATGGCCGTTGCTTATGCCTGCGGCATCGGCGCGGGAAGGTCGGGAATCATAGAGACTACTTTTAAAGAAGAGACCGAGACAGACCTGTTCGGCGAACAGGTCGTGCTCTGCGGCGGACTTGTCGAGCTTGTGAAAAACGGGTTTGAGACCCTTGTGGAAGCCGGGTACCAGCCGGAGATCGCTTATTTTGAGACGTTCCATGAACTGAAGCTGATCATCGACCTGATGTATGAGGGCGGGATCGCCAGGATGAACTATTCCATCAGCGATACGGCCGAGTACGGTGAATACACCCGGGGACCGAGGGTCGTCACGCCTAAGACAAAGGAGGAGATGAAGAAAATCCTGGATGAGATCGTGAAAGGCGATTTTGCCCGGGAATGGCTCCTCGAGAACCAGGTCAACAGGCCGGCGTTCAATGCCAGCCGCAAGGCGGTTGAAGCGCATCCTATCGAGAAGGTGGGAGCGAAGCTCCGGTCCATGATGTCCTGGATAAGACGATAGTCGCGGGATATTTTTCTTTTCCTCATTCTCGGGCTGCATCCGTGCAGCCCTGCGAGGGGAGTCGCGGTTTAAACATCCTGTTAAAACCAAACGCGACTCCATACCGGAAAAGAAAAATATCCCGCTCCTTATAAGCAAAAATAAAGAAAGAGCGGATAAGACGGTTCAGCTCTCTGATTTCCCTATAGATCATCTGTTTCTGTTAAGACCTGTGATGTGATTCGAGCAGATCAGGTCCTATTGTTCCTGTACTTCTTACCATCCTGTCCAACCGTCCGGTATTCCGGCTTTCTTCCTCAAATCTGAGAGACCGGGTCTGAGGGTACCACAACAGGTCTCCTGAAAAAGGAAGATAAAACCATGAGTAAAATATACATCTTTGATACGACATTGAGGGACGGCGAACAGGCGCCCGGATTCAGCATGAGCATCGAAGCCAAGGTCAATTTTGCCAGGCAGCTGGCTAAGCTGAACGTGGACGCCATTGAAGCAGGATTCCCCGTTTCCTCGCCTGTCCAGTTCGAGGCGGTCAGACAGATCGCCAGGACCGTGAAAGGCCCGAGGATCCTGGGCCTGGCGCGTACTGTGAAGGCAGACATCAAGGCCGCGGCAGACGCGGTGAAGTCCGCGAAAAAGTCAGGCATCCACACATTCATTTCCACGTCGCCCATACACATGAAGCATAAGCTGAGGAAAACTCCCCGGGAGGTGCTGAAGATCGCTGTGGAGAGTGTGAAGTATGCGCGGAGCCTGAACAACTTCGTCGAGTTTTCGGCAGAGGACGCCACACGCAGCGAACCCGATTTCCTGAAGGAGATCATCAGCCGCGTTATTGCGGCAGGCGCGAGCGTCATCAATATCCCGGACACGGTGGGTTACTCCATACCGGAAGAGTTCGGCAGCATGATCAGCGATCTGATCAGTGACGTGCCGGAGCTGAATGACGTCATCGTGAGCGTGCACTGCCACAACGACCTGGGCCTGGCTGTGGCCAATTCCCTGGCCGGGGTGAAGAACGGCGTAACGCAGGTCGAATGCACTGTCAACGGCATCGGCGAACGCGCGGGCAACGCGTCACTGGAAGAGATCGTCATGGGCCTGGACGTGCGCAAGGATTATTTCGGCGAAAAGGCCACGCAGATCCGGACAGAGGAACTGTACCCCACGAGCCGGCTGCTGACCCATCTGACCGGTATCGCGGTCCAGCCCAACAAGGCCATCGTGGGCGAGAACGCGTTTGCCCATGAGTCCGGCATCCACCAGGACGGTTTCCTGAAGCACGCGCAAACCTATGAGATCATGAAACCCGAACACGTAGGACGCAAGATGTCCTCCCTGGTCCTGGGAAGGCATTCCGGCAGGCACGGCCTGAAGAAAAGGATACTGGAACTGGGATACAAGCTGAACGAGAAGGATTTCGAATATATTTACGGAAGGTTCATCGAGATATCGGACAAGAAGAAAGAGGTATTTGACGACGACCTGATCGCCATCCTGAACGAAAGGGTGAAGACCGGCATCGAGCTGTACAAGCTGGATTATTTCCATATCTCGAGCGGCAAGAACATGGTGCCCACAGCCACGATAAAACTGATAAAACAAAAACAGGAGTTCAAGGAATCGGCCTGGGGCGACGGTCCGGTGGACGCGGTCTACAACGCCATCGACAAGATCGTCGGGTTGAAGACAAAGCTGGAGGATTACAGCATCCGGGCCCTGTCCTCGGGACAGGATGCCATGGGCGTGGTGCACGTGAACGTGAAACACAACAATGAGGTGTTTCCCGGCAGCGGCTCCAGCACGGATATCATCGAGGCTTCGGCCCTGGCGTATCTGAACAGCCTGAATCGGATACTGGTCCTGAAAAAACTGAACCATAAGCGGTAGTTTAAATAAAACCTACATTTTGTTCCCTCTCCCGCCGAGGGAGAGGGAACAGCTGTGGTTTCGGTGGTCCGTTCCGTTGTAATCTTTTGTGGCGGCGGGTCTTCAGACCCGCCGGTCATTGATATAGAACGTTAGAAAGGTAAATATATGGGAATGACAATAAGTGAAAAGATACTGGCAGCGCACTGCGGTAAATCCGAAGTGCATCCCGGAGAGTTCATTGAAGCTGACGTGGACGTGGCTTTGGGCAACGATATCACGGCTCCTTTTGCCATAAAGGAGTTCAACGAATCCGGAGCTAAAAAAGTATTCGATACGGAGAAAGTGATACTCGTGCCCGACCATTTCGTGCCGAACAAGGATATCCTGAGCGCCATCCAGGTGAAGATGCTCAGGGATTTCGCGCACAGCCAGAACCTGAAGAATTTCTTCGAGGTGGGCGAAGTAGGGGTAGAACACACACTCCTGCCTGAGAAAGGCCTGGTCCTGCCGGGTTTTCTGGTCATCGGCGCTGACAGCCATACCTGCACGTACGGCGCGTTGAACGCGTTCGCCACAGGCGTGGGGAGCACGGACCTGGCTTATGCCATGGTCACGGGCAAGGTCTGGCTCAAAGTTCCGGAGACCATCAAATTCGTTTATTCCGGCAAACGGAACAAATGGGTTTATGGCAAGGATTTCATCCTGCACACCATAGGGAAGATATCCGTTTCCGGCGCTCTGTACAAAGCCATGGAATTCACGGGCGAAGCCGTGAAAGACCTGTCGGTTTACAGCCGCTTCACCATGTCGAACATGGCCATTGAAGCGGGCGGCAAGGCCGGAATATTCGAGTTCGATAAAAAAACCGCTGAGTTCGTGAAAGGCCGGACAAAAAAGAAATACAATACTTATTCCGCTGACAAGGACGCGAGATACTCGGAGACCATCGAGATAGACGCGGGTAAATTAAAGCCCCAGGTGGCCAAGCCCCATCTGCCTGAGAACAGCGTGGACGTGGACAAAGTGGGCGATGTGAAGATCGACCAGTCTGTGATCGGCTCCTGTACCAACGGCTGGCTGGAAGATCTGCAGATCGCGGCAAGCATCCTGAAAGGGAAAAAAGTGAACAGGAACGTGCGCACCATCATTTTCCCCGGCACGCCAGGCATCTACATGCAGGCTTTAAAAACAGGGCTTATCGAAATATTCATGAAAGCAGGCGCTGCGGTGAGCACCCCGACCTGCGGGCCGTGCCTGGGCGGCCACATGGGCATACTGGCACCCGGTGAAAAAGCCATCTCGACCACGAACCGCAATTTCGTGGGGCGCATGGGAGACGTGAAGAGCGAAGTGTATTTGTCCAATCCGGCTGTAGCCGCGGCTTCAGCTGTTGCCGGCCGCATCATCGGTCCGGATGACCTGTGATGCAGTTATTTTTTTCCCTCTCCCTTGAGGGGAGTCCCGCGTAAAGCCTGGGATTAAAAAAAGGGTTAGGGTGAGGGTGCACTTTTCCCTTGAAATCTTTTTTTAAAAGGATATGCTATGTCTGTTAGTCTGGAATTAAAAGTCTTTTTTCTTTCTTCACTCCTGGACTCTTAGACTTCTTAACTTTTAGACTAAGAAAGGCCCCATCGTCTAGTGGTCTAGGACTTCGGGTTCTCAGTCCGAGTACACGGGTTCGAATCCCGTTGGGGCTGCATTAAAGCATCAATATGCGAACCCGCTGTAAGGAACAGCGGGAGCGTGAATTCCGCCTCGATCCTGCTGTATGAATGGACGACAATTCTCTTTACCACTGATCTTAATTAAAGATTGACTTTAATAATTAATCTATTAAACTTTTATGTTTGGGCAATGAATGCTCTTTGCCTGACGGGTGTGTATGAACGGTCCTGATCTCTTTGAAGGGATCAGAAAGGAAAAGATAAACTCATGCTTGAATTTCTGAAAGATCTTCATCCCATGCTGCAGGCCGGGATTGCGGGTACATTCACATGGTCGATAACTGCTGCCGGAGCTTCCTGCGTTTTTATGGCCAGGACGTTCAGCCAGAAGATCCTGGATTCCATGCTGGGACTGGCTGCCGGGATCATGATGGCCGCGAGTTTCTGGTCCCTTCTCGCTCCGGCCATAGCCATGTCGAAGGACCTGGGTGTCCCCGCCTGGTTCCCCGCTGTAACGGGTTTTCTGCTGGGGACCCTGTTTTTAAGACTTATCGACATGATACTTCCGCATCTTCATGTCGGCTCGCCCGTGAATGAGGCGGAAGGCATAAAGACAAACTGGAAGAAGAGCACTTTGCTTGTGGTAGCCATTACGCTCCATAACATCCCTGAGGGCCTGGCCATCGGCGTTGCCTTTGGAGCCGCGTCAGCCGGAATAAATTCAGCCACAATTCCCGCGGCCATTGCTTTGGCCATAGGAATAGGCATCCAGAATTTTCCCGAAGGGTTCGCGGTTGCCATGCCTCTGCGCAGGGACGGGATGACCTGTTCTAAAAGTTTCTGGTACGGCCAGATATCCGCGATCGTGGAGCCTGTTGCCGCTGTTATCGGCGCGGGCACGGTTTTATGGGCCAGGCCTGCTCTGCCTTATGCCCTGGCCTTTGCCGCCGGCGCCATGATCTTTGTCGTGGTCGAGGAGGTCATTCCGGAATCCCAGCGGAACAATAATACCCATTATGCCACGGCAGGTACGATACTGGGATTTGCGGTGATGATGATTCTTGAAGTGGCCTTTGGATAGGGGACCTGTTTTTCAAAGACCGCTGCTTTTTAAAGTATTCCAAAAGGAGATAATTGTGTGGATCATAAAGAGCTGACCGCGCCCTGCGGACTGGACTGCTTCAATTGCCCGGCTTTTATTGCCAAAGACAATGAGAGGATGAGGAAATTCATTTCGAGGATAAAAGGCCTCTCCCAGGAAGAAGCTTTCTGCCCCGGGTGCCGTGCCCAGAACGGGACAATTAAAATGCTGAAGAGGACCGAACCCTGCAAGCTTTACCGGTGCATACAGAAGAAGGGCCTTTCCTTCTGCTGTGAATGTACGGATTTCCCGTGCGACCATCTGCATCCTTACGCGGACCAAGATTCGGAAGAGCGTCGTG
>JAQTRT010000105.1 GCA_028711675.1 bacterium
TGCTCAGTTACGAATATATCCGCGAAAGCATCCAGATGGCCTCATTCATCCAGGACGGCTATGTTAAGGACCTGGGGAGCTCGGTCACCAGCAGCAGGAACAGGGGGATCAAAAAAGCCAGGTTCTTTGTACTGGAAGAGACCTTCATGCCGGCCATCCTGACCGAGATCGGGTTCATTACGCACCGGGAAGAGGAAAAGCTCCTTCGCAGGGAAGAACACCAGAAAAAGATCGCGGAATCGCTGGCAGACAGCGTTGTGGAATTCATCAGCTGGTACGAAGCCAACAACGGGTTCATTCAGTAATTTTTAATTCTTGCCGCAGATATAGTTACTTGGCTTATTAGTTACAGGTCTTTTGTACAAGAAATTTGAAGCGCCGGGTCTTTAGACCCGGTGATTTCAGCGGATCACTAAGAAAAAAGGGGGCAGGGAGTGATATTTTCATTTTTTCGGTTTGGAGTCGCGTATATTTTAACAGGAAGTTAAAATAGCGACTCCCCTCGGAGGGCACCAGGGATGGTGCCCGAGAATGAGAAAAAATGAACATATCACGACTAATATTCAAACACGCTGTCGCCGATGAACTCCTTCACGATGGATACTTTTGGTATATTGGCAGCAGGATACTCAGTAAAATAATCAAGTATGCCCAGCAGACGCCTGGCTTCCGCGTATTCAGGCACGTGAGCCGGGACCTCTTCCAGATATTTCCGGGCAAACGGCTTTAAAACCGCCCCCTCGTAGATAAGGGCGGAGTTGAACATGATGTCCGCGTCTTCCTGGAAAGGGAAGATATATTTCTCCTCTCCTTTCCTGACCATAGGCCACATTTTCAGCGTGTCGTGCGCCGAATGGCCGCGGAAAAGATAATCCCGCACGATCCTCCTGAACAGACGCGTGTCCGTTGTGGTGATCCTGTGGTCATTATCAATGCGCAGCTGCGACAGGGCCGACACATAGACCTTGAACTTCTTTTTCTTGGCAACAGAGAACGTGAGTTTATCGTTCAAGCCGTGGATCCCCTCAATGAGGATGATCTGGTCCTTCTCCAGTCTCATGGGAACGGTTTCTTTCTTTCTCCGGCCTGTATGAAAATCGAACTGAGGCATGGGGATGGTCTTCCCTTTTAAAAGGCCGGCCAGATGCTCGTTCAGCAGCCCGAGGTCCAGGGCTTCCAGGCACTCAAAGTCATAATTCCCGTTCTCGTCCAGCGGTGTTATTTCCCGGCTGACAAAATAATTATCCAGGGAAATGGCTTCAGGCATGATGCCGTTCACCTTCAGCTGAATATTCAGCCGTTTGATAAAGGTCGTCTTTCCGGAAGCGGACGGCCCGGCGATCAGGACCAGTTTGATATCACCCTTGTGTTTCGTGATCTCATCGGCGATCTGGGATATCCGTTTCTCATGCAGAGCCTCGGAAACATTGATGATCTCGGCAGACCTTTCCTTCTTGACCAGGCTGTTGAGCTGTTCCACTCCGGATACGCCCTGGGTCTTGTACCATTCCCGCGTTTCCATGAAGATCTTGCTCAGCTTCCTCGGCTTCTTGATGCTGAAGACCTTGAACTTGTTCTTCTTTACCTTGGGAAACTCCAGAATGAATCCCGGGAAATAAAAGATGAACTTATATTTGGATATAATACCCGTACTGACAGCCAGGGGACCGTGGCAGAATTCCCTGTAATTCTCTATCCGGTAGCATTTGACCAAATCGGTCTTCAGGCCGGAGAGCAGTTCGAGCTTGTTCCGGTCGCCCATGCTCTCATAATACTTCAAAGCCTCTTTGAGAGGCATAAGGACCTTCTCTATCCTCTCATTGCTCTTCACGATGCTGTCAAACTCTTTTTTGATCTTACGGAGAAGGGACTTGCTCATCTTTCTCTCGTCACCCAGGTCGAAATAATAATTATACTGGATGGAAGGCCCGATGTGAAGGATGTTCCTGCCGAAGAGCGTGATAATGACATAGTTCAGGATATGGGTGGCTGTATGCCTGTATATCTCCAGTCCCCGGTCTTCCCGGATGGAAATAAAGTCAACCTCCATATCGGACAGGACCCTTTCGCTCATATCCGCGTACTGGTTGTTCATGACAGCAGCGATGATCTCTTTTTTTTCCGGGATATTGCTCTGGAGGAGTATCTCCTCAAGGGTCTGGCCGGAGAGCACATAAATGGTTTCGGAAAAACCGTTCAAAGCCTTCACTCTTATCTGTATCTTACCGTCTTTATTCATAAGCTCCTAAATAGTATCATGATAAATTCCTATTTCCATAAAAAAATGGGGATGGGGGAAGCGTCATTTGAAAAATATCATTCTAAGGCCCAGCAACACGAAGAGAAGGCCGAATATCCGGGAGAGAACGGGACCGGAGACCTGGCCGGCAAGCCTGGCGCCCAAAAATCCTCCGATCAGAAAACCGAGACAAATGATCAGGCTGGCTTTCAGGTTCACAAATCCCTGTTTATAATACACATATGCGGCCAGGATGCCGATAGGCGGCACCATCAGGGCCAGGGTGGTGCCCTGGGCCTGGTGCTGGGAGAAACCGAAAAGGAACACCAGCGCCGGGACAATGATGATCCCTCCTCCGATACCCAGAAGACCGCTCAGGATGCCGGCCGTAAGACCGATGACAAGGAAGAGAATGATATCCGCCATACCGGACCCTCCGTCTGCCCCTTGATGACAGGGCTTTTCAGACATCCAGGTACTTCTTTAATTTTCCGTCAGCCTGGAGGCTCTCGATGATCTTCTTGATCTCCTGTTCCCGGCGTTTATCCGCCACCAGGACGATATCGCCCTGTTTGATCACAAGGAGGTTATCGACGCCCAGGGTACAGACCAGTCCCCGGTCGTTGACGATGATGGAGCCGGAAGTATCCACGCCTTTCCAGTCCGAACGGACCATGTTGTTCTGTTCATCTTTTTTATTGAACCGCTCCACTGCCGTCCAGCTGCCCACGTCATCCCACGTAAAACGCGCCCTGATACAGAGCGCGTTATCGGCTTTTTCCATCACACCGTAATCAATGGACGTTTTTTCAAATTTCTCGAAATTCCTCTGGACGGTCTCGCTTTCTTTTCGGGTACCCAGGTTCTCGCTGATCTCCATCAGGCCGCTGAACATCACGGGCATATATTTTTCAATGGATTCCATGATGGACGAAACGGACCAGATGAACATCCCGCTGTTCCAGAGAAACTCCTGCCGGTTGACGTATTCCCGGGCCGTCTCCTGGTCCGGCTTTTCCCGGAAGGATTTCACCTCATAAGCGGAGTTCTCATAAGCGTTATGAACAACTTCGCCCAATTCGATATATCCGTACCCGGTCTCGATACGGGAAGGCTTGATGCCGAATGTGATCAAGCACCCTGTTTCCTTGGCCAGCTGACCTGCTATCTGAAGATCGCTCAGGAAAATATCTTTTTCGGCGATGAAATGATCGGCAGGCAGAACAGCCATCACCGAACCGGGGTCCCTGTTCTGTATATAAACGGCGCCCAGGCCAATGGCTGCTGCTGTGTTCCTGGCACACGGTTCAAGGATGAAATTCCCGGACGGTATAGCGGGGATGAGCTTTTTTATCTTTGGTTTAAGCAGGCTGTTGGTGGAGATGAAGATATTTTTGTACTCCGCGAAACCAAGCAGCCGGTCCACGGTCTCTTCGATCATAGTCTTATCGCTGATGATGGGCAGGATCTGCTTGGGTGTGGAGGGACTGCTCACCGGCCAGAAACGTTCGCCCCTTCCGCCGGCCATGATTAAAATGTTCATACTCATATCCTTCATTTTTGGATCGAACAGGATAAAAGGTCATTCTTCCGCTGATCACTTCCTGTCAAAAAAGATATTCTTAGGACTGTACTTGAGCGGGATGCCGATGATGATATTATATTCCCTGTCAAAGATTCCCAGGTCCCTGGCCGCGTAACCGGCTGTGTACATAAGCCGGTTATCCACTTTAAGGTCCGAAGCCCGGGACACGGCCGAACCCAGGGCAATACCCAGATCAATAAGATTGAACACGCATAATCCGTCCTGCTCCCGGTTCTCTCCGCAGCCCTTCTTTTTACAGAGGCCGCACTCCAGTCCCGCGTATATGGTTTTCATTCCCACCAGGACCAAAGCGCCGGCATCCCTGATGTTCTGCGCATCCCGCTGAAAGGCCGGCCTCTCGAACCTGAGCATGGCAGCAGCGATCTTCTCTTTATCCTCTTCCGTGACGACCCTGGTCTGAAGCGCGTTCAGGCCTCTGGATTTCGGCGCGGTCTTGATGGCGCCGGCCAGAAGGGCCACTGCAGCCTTCATGCTTTCATCCAACAACTGCTCTTCCCGGTAGATCATGATCTTAATCCTCTTCCCTGTTATTTGAACCTGTTCCTGTTGATGCGCAGACCCTTGAACTGTTTTTCCAGATATTTTTCCTTCTGTTCCACCCTCTGCTTGTTCAGAAGGTCGTCTATTTTCTCGGCGTTCAGGTCGTATTTCTTATAGCCTTCCTTGCATTCTGTGCACGTCTCGGAAGACTCCGTGCCTTTTAAAAAATATTCCGGCCCGATGTTCTTGCAGTAACTGGAAGGCAGCTTGCCGGAATCAAGGCAGATCGTGACCTTGCTCAATCCTTCGGGCGGTTTAGATTCTTCCAGGTACACGTTCCGGAACACCTCTTTCATGTAATTCATCCAGATGGGCGCAGCCACGCTGCCGCCGGCCTGGTCCAGGCCCAGGGATATGGACGGATCGTCAAAACCCACCCAGACAGCTGTCGTGAGCTTTTTATTATATCCCACGAACCATGTATCCTTCCAGTTGTCCGTCGTGCCGGTCTTGCCGACAGAGGGGACGATATAACCCGTCTCGCAAACGGCATTCCATCCTGTTCCTTCAGGCTGAAGGACGCTCTTCAGCATCTCGGTCAGGAGGAAACAGATCTGAGGCGTGAGGATCTGAGCCTTGAACTTCCTCTGGATCTGATGTTCATAATCCTTGACCAGGTTATTGTTCTTGTCCTTGATAAACCGGATGGAGAAAGGGATGACATCCCGGCCGTTATTGGCGATGATGGCGAAAGCGTTGGCCATCTGGAGCGGCGTCACGGATGCCGTTCCCAGGGCCAGGGAAAGGTCATCAGCCAAATATTTATTCTGTTCCTCAAAATTGTAAACATGCAGCATCTGCGCAGCCAGGGCCCTTACCTTGTCGACTCCGAGCGCATCAGCCAGTTTCACGGAAATGATATTGATGGAACGGCCCAGGGCTTTCCTCAGGGTCACAAGGCCGTAGTATTTTCCCGTGTAATTATTGGGTATCCATTCCTTCCCTTCCCTGTCGATATAAAGGATGGGTTCGTCAATGAAAGTGGAAGCGGGATTGAAGAGGCCGGAATCGAGGGCCACCATGTAAACGAACGGCTTGAAAGCTGATCCCACCTGGCGCCGGGCCTGCACAGCACGGTTGAGCTGGTTCTCCACGGAAAAACCGCTGCCTCCCACCATGGCCTGGATATAACCTGTAGACGGCTCGATGCTGATCAATGCTCCCTCTACTTTTCCTTTCGACAGCTTATCGGCCACCTTGCTCCGGTATTCATCAATGAACTTATGGATATCATCCATACCCAAGAGGAGCGCGGCGATATCGGTCTTATCCATCAGTTCCTGCCGGAATTTAAAATTGAACCGGTTGATATCCTTCCGGCTGCTGAAGGCGTTGATTTTATTGATATCAAGGATAAGACTCAGCAAAAAGACCGGGTCGGTGAAATTTTTGTCGAGAAATTTTTTCACCCGGTTGATATTCTCAAAATAAAAATTATTATGCTGTTCCAGTTTTTGCTGCAGGGCATTCTGGGCCGCGATCTGGTAATCCAGGTTTAAAGTAGTATATATCTTCAGACCTTCCTTGTAGAGCGTATTGGCCCCGAATTCGTCCTCCACTTTCTGCCGGATATATTCCGTAAAATAAGGGGCGTTATCCACCCTCTTTTCCCAGAGGGAGATATTGGGGGATATGATCTTTGTCTTGTAACCCAGCCAGAACTCGTAATATGATTCCTCTGCCTGCTTCCGGGTTATAATATGATCATGCACCATGTCTTTTAAAACTTTCCACTGCCTCTGCATGGCCAGTCTCGGATTCCGCAAAGGCGAATACTTGTTCGGCGCAGCGTGAAGGCAGGCCAGGAGGGCGCACTCCGCCAAATCGAGCTTCCTGGCGTATTTATTAAAATAAAGATGCGAAGCCGCCTCGATACCGTAGGCGCCGTGGCCGAAATACATCTCATTGACGTAAAATTCCAGGATCTCATCCTTGGTATAGAGTTTCTCGAGCTGCAGGGCCAGCCACACCTCTTTTAATTTCCTGAAATAAGTCTGCTCCCGGGACGTAAACAATACCTTGGCAAGCTGCTGGGTCAGGGTGCTGCCGCCTTCGCGTATGTAACCGGAAAGGATATTAACAATAAATGCCCTGGCAATACCCTGGAAATTGATGCCTTTGTGGGAATAGAAGCTCTTGTCCTCAACTGCCACAAGCCCCTTGATGAAAAATTCAGGAACATCTTTCAGGGGTATGATCTCGCGCTGTTCTTCAAAATATTCAGAGATAAGCCGGCCTTTGATATCATAGACCTTTGTCGGCAGTGAAGGCTTATAATCTTCCAGTTTCATGATACCGGTGAGATTGGTCAGGGAAAGATACATGAATCCCAGGATAACGCCGAGAAAGACCGAATAAAGCAAAAGGCCTGCCAGCAGTATTTTTTCCATGTTCTGTAAAGTGAAATATTGCCTGATTTTTTGTATAAAATTCATAAAAATATATAATAATTGAAAAAAAATAAAAGTCAAGCCTGAAAAAGAGAATAATCCGCAGTGCCGGTATTGTACACTGTTCACCCGGACACACGGAATTCCCTGCCGTATTGTTTATGGATTAAAAAACATTAAAATCTTAATAATATCTAAAACAATCCCGTAAAATCCGTATTAAAAAAATACCGGATTTCACTTGACAGAAAATTAAAAGTGATTATATTACTATACTAAACAAATAAAAATTAAGGAGGTTTTTTTGTTATGGCCAAGCAGATAATTTATAACGAAGAGGCCAGAAAGAAAATTCTGGACGGAGTAGACAAATTAGCCAATACGGTAAAAGTAACACTCGGACCAAGGGGCCGAAACGTTATTATTGATAAAAAATTCGGTGCTCCGGCAGTTATCAGTGATGGTGTTTCCATTGCCAAAGAAGTCGAGCTGGAAGACAGCTTTGAGAATATGGGCGCTCAGCTTGTGAAGGAAGTAGCCACAAAGACCAATGATATTGCAGGCGACGGAACCACCACGGCTACGGTTCTTGCCCAGTCCATATTAAAAGAAGGCATGAAAAATGTGACGGCAGGGGCCAACCCCATGGACCTGAAAAAAGGCATTGAAAAATCCGTTGAGCTCCTGGTGGAAGAGATCAAAAAAATGTCCAAAGAGATAAAGACAAAAAAAGAGATCGCCCAGGTCGGCACCATATCCGCCAATAATGATGAAACAATAGGAAATCTGATCGCGGAAGCCATGGATAAAGTAGGACGCGACGGTGTTATCACGGTCGAGGAAGGCAAGGAGATCGCCACCAAGCTGGATATCGTGGAAGGTATGCAGTTCGACCGCGGGTATATTTCCCCGTATATGGTTACCAATGCGGATAACATGACGGCAGAGATAGAGGATCCCCTGATCCTGATCACGGACAAGAAGATCTCTTCCATGAAAGATTTTCTTCCTATTTTACAGAGGATCGCCCAGGAAGGAAAGCCTCTCCTGATCATTGCAGAGGATATTGAGGGTGAGGCCCTGGCCACGCTCATCGTGAATAAATTAAGAGGCGCCCTGAACGCCGTGGCTGTGAAAGCTCCCGGATTCGGCGACAGGAGAAAGGCCATGCTCGAAGATATTGCCATTTTAACGAACGGCACTGTGATCTCCGAAGATATGGGCCTGAAACTGGAAAATGTCAAGGTCGAGGACCTTGGCACCGCCAAAAAAGTTAAAATTGACAAAGAAAACACGACCATTGTGGAAGGCGCCGGAAGTAAAAAAGACATCCAGGCCCGGATCAATCAGATGAAAAAACAGATCGACGAGACTGATTCTGAATATGATAAAGAAAAGCTCCAGGAAAGGCTGGCCAAACTGGCCGGCGGCGTAGCCGTCATCAAAGTCGGCGCAGCCACGGAAGCCGAAATGAAAGAGAAAAAACTAAGGGTCGATGACGCGCTCCATGCCACCAAATCAGCCGTGGAAGAAGGTGTCGTTCCCGGCGGCGGTGTAACCCTGGTACGCGCGGCCAGAGCCCTTGATAAACTTAACCTGAAAGGCGACCAGGCCACAGGCGTCGAGATCGTGAAAAAAGCCGTTGACGAACCGGCCAAGCTCATTGCCCAGAACGCGGGCTTTGAAGGTTCGGTCATTTTAAACGCCATTAAAACGGAAAAAGATACCAGAGGATTCAATTCATCAACAGGTGAATGGGTAGATATGTTCGATGCAGGGATCATAGACCCTACAAAGGTCGTCCGGTCCGCCATCCAGAACGCAGCATCCATTTCAGCCCTGCTGTTGACCACTGAAGCCCTGATGACAGACCTGCCGGAGGATGATAAAACCCCGGCCATGCCAGGCGGCGGAATGCCCCCGGCCTATTAAAATTTGTTAGGAAATTCCCACCTCTAAGTCCCTAACATATATAAAAACTTCAAAGTCTTCGGGGAAGGTAAGGTTTCCCCCGCCTTCCTTCCCCTTCTCTTTTTTCATACAGCAAATTATTAAAGCTCCTTTTTAACCTGAACGCCCGAATATTATATTACCCAAACAGCCTCCTCAATAAGGTCATGAAAACATACTTGATCACACTGCTGCCAGCAGGATAAAACGGCATAATAACCCTCTTTTCGCGTTAAAAATGAATCAATAAAAAAAATAAAAAAAATGCTCAAGTTTTTTACTGGTCCCGACGATAAGTATATTGAAAAGATAAGCAAAAAGAATTATCCCTCCCAATGCTTATCAGTGTAAACGAAAACGGAAAGGCATAATCCCTCCTTTCCGTTTTTTTTTATTTAAAGGCCTTTTTTACAGCTATAAAATTCTATTGACATTCCAATATAGAATATTAATTTATAATATATGCGTAATTTTAGAAGATTTCTCCTCTTCATCCTGATCTTCCTCGGTCATTCCACGGGTTATGGGTTATATTTTAACAGCCCCAGTGTTCTGGAGCCGAGGAAAACCACTTTTAGCCTGGCGCCTTATATCACCTTTGACCATGAAGGCGGCCTTTTCCTGATCAACGATTACGGATTGATCCGGGACCTGAACACAGTCCTGAAGGCCGGATGGATCAGGACAGGCATCAACCAGTTCTACGCAGGCGCAGAACTGAAATATCTCATCCTGGAGCATTTCGGCGGTACGGATAATTTTACCATCCTGCTGGGCGGCCATTATGTGAGTAATTTCGGAATGGACCTGGGTCTGGCTCTGGGCAACGAATATA
>JAQTRT010000106.1 GCA_028711675.1 bacterium
TAAGCGCGGGATTGCCCCTGTTCCTGATCCTGACCTGATATTGTTTGATGCCGGGGACTTCGCAGTCCAGAAAGTTCCTGGTGTCGTTCAGGCCTGAAAGGGAAAAACAGTAGATCGGGCCTGCTGTCAGATAACCATATTCATCATCATCATCCTGTTTGCCGTACAGAGCCGCATCCCTGAAATAATACATATCCGCGACCTGGAAATATATCCTGCTGAAATTGATCCCTTCATCCAGGGTTATGATTGTATCCCCTTCCTTATCCTGCGAAGGGACGAACCGGGTAACAGACTTCTGGTCATAAAGAACAACAGGGTCTTTCGGGTTGTTCCTGATGCCGGTGACCCCGCTGATACTGATCATTTTGTTCCTCCGGCTGCGTGTGCTGAAGTCCAGGTCCTTGTATCGCAGGCGCAGGTTTTCTTCCTCCTGTCCGTCCGTTCTTCTGTCGGTCAGGATGAGTTTATAGAAGGGATAGTCTGATTCCTGAAAGGCCAGAGATGTCTTCTTCAGGCTGATATGGCTGCTGAAATCATAGAAAGTATCTTCTTTCAGGAAAGTCCATTTTCCCGTATGATAACCTCCGAATAGCCTGACGGTCTTCTGGAAATCAGCTGTACCGGTCTCCAGTTCAAGCGTATTGATCATCCTGCTCCCGGTCTGGTTCCGGATGACAAGGGTCTGGGCCGAACTTTCCTCGTCATAACGGATGATTTCAAAAGGAAAGGCCTCCGGCCTCTGGGCCGGGATGTCGTTCCGGATAATGACATAGGGTATCTCATTGGTAGAAAGATCGAAGATGCGCAGGTCATTCTCGTTTTTGTTCAGCCTTTCCAGTATCTCCGGCCGAAGGTGGATCTCGTACAGGCTGTTGGCTTTCAGGGGGCCTTGTATCACCATGGTATGGGAGAAATGACCGGGCCCGTATCCTTTGGCCCAGGAGCCGGCACACAGGCAGAAGGAGAAAAATAAAAAGAAAACGGGGTTCTTCAAGATGCCACCTCCTTTTGAGGATTAGTTTTGACCAGCCTGTCCTTGAACCGGTGGTAAAGGTAGGATACACCGATGAGCACAAGTCCCAGAAAAATAAAGGAGATGATCCTGTAAGGCGTATCAAAATTAGCTGTGTCATAGAAAAAGACTTTTAAAAGAGTGATAAAAAAGAGCGTAATAGCCGCGGTCCGGCTGGAGTAATGGTCCTGTTTGAAACCTTTCATCATGAGTGCAGCGGAAAAGAAAGACCAGAGCACGGATAAAAATGCAAAACGTCCCTTCGGGATAAAATCATGGAAAAAACCAAGCAGTTCCACGTTCAGAATAATGAACAAGAGGATCCACCAGAGCCCGGCAGCCAAAGACATGTCTTTTAGTCTGATCTCTCCCTGATAAGGGAAGGTCTCCATGTGATTCTTCTGTGCAAGATTTTTCCACCGGCCCAGGACGATCAGAAGGGCCAGGGACGTGATGAGGCGGTCCATGATCCTGTATCCGTAACCTTTCGTTATGTTCATGATATCCAGATCGAGTCCGAAGACCGTAAAATAATCGATCAAAAGGAAACGCATTAAAATAATGAAGAGGAAAGCGTAAGCCGTATGGACGAAGATCTTTTTATTCAGCCGGATCCCCATCCAGTACAGGGCCAGGGACTGCCCGATCCAGAAAAGCGTGATCCAGTTCCGGGAAAAGACAAGAGGGACCGACAGGATCAAAAAGGTCACGGCTTCCATCAGGAGAAGGGTGAAGCCGAATTCCTGGTAACCGGGTTTCCGGACCAGGAACGTAAGCATCAGGAGCGGGATTACGGTGTACAGGATGGAAATGATGCTGGCCCATGAATAATGGTACAAACCGCTGATCATGTAGTAACTGTAGGAAAAGGCGATCACGGTATTCGGGATCATGATGATGTAGTTCCTGATGCTGCGCCCTGTCTCCCTGAAGGCCTGATACGCAAAAGGTATCAGATTATAAATGAGATAAAAAAAGTTGAGAAAAAGTATGGCGGGCCAGAACCGGGAAGGAGAGTATCCCGCAGCAAACCAGATACCGTAGATGACGTATGTGAAGGCCAGTCCCAGGATATTGATGATATCCCATTTTTTATAAAAAGCCGCGGCAAGCAAGCCGAGATTAAGGAAGGTCATATAGGTCATAAGACCCGTGAGATTAGCGATGCCCGTGGAAAGGATGAAGGGTGTCAGGAATCCGCCGATGAGGGCCAGGATGGCCAGCCATTTATTGTCGTAAAAGATGGAGAGGTAAATGGCCAGTACCGTGGTCAGGATCATGATGATATAGGAAAGCCACTGCTGGACCAGGTGATAGATCTGGAATCCGGCAAATGTGGAGAAATACAGTACGGCGATCCCGCCGCCGATGATGGCCAGACCCAGGGATTGATAATTTTTTTTACGGAAGGTCTCGCCGCTGAACAGCATGACCATACCCCAGACATAAGCCATGGCTACGCGCACGGCAGGGCTGATCCAGCCTTTCTGGAAGGAGTACCGGAGGAAGTATCCCACCCCGAAGATCATTACAACGATCCCGATGATGAGAAGCCATTTTTGGCCCAGTCGAACTTCCCATTTCTGGTCCTTCTCCTTTTCCGGCACGGGAGCGGGTTTGATGTTTTTTTTAGTCTCTTCCTGTTTTTGTTCCGGAAGAGGAACGGCCGGTGCAGTTTGCGTGCTTTCTTTTATATCGGATTTTTCCTGTTTGATCTGGTTCTTCAGGTCCTGTTCCAGGACCTTCTCGAGTGTCCTGATCTTGTCCGATATCTTTTCCATGCTGCGGTTGAATGAGTCCTTTGCCGTGCTGAGCTGCTGATATTCTTCGTTTAGTTCAAAATAAATAGACAGCTTTTCACGGATCCTGTCGGGAAAAGCATAATGGCAGACGGAACATTCTTTGGTCAGACGAGAAAGATAGGCATTACATTTGGGACACCGCATAAGACCCTCCCCCTTATTTTACTTCAAGTACTTTTTCCACGAAAGCGTCCTCGGGATAAGCGCCGATAAATTCGATCTTTTTCCCTTTTTCATTGATGATGACGGTCTTGGGAACACTGGAAACGTTATTCTTGCGGGAAAGGTCCATGAATTCATTGGCTTCGATCATTTCAGCCGTGATCAGGCTGTTCGCCAGGCCGATCTGATGGGCTGTTACAACAGCCATGGGGCAGTAAGGGCACGTAGGCGTGACGAAGACACGGATCAGGACTTTTTTCTGAATATCGCTCAATTTTTTAACGTTCTTTGCTGATAGTCCGGATCCGCCTGAAGAGACATTCTTGATACTCTCCAGGAGAGAACTGTACTCATATCCCGCCGGAAGACCGTAGAACCGGATATTCTGGATCTTGCCGTCCGTTACAAGGATTGCCGGGGCCCGGTCCACTTTATACGGCTGTACAAGTTTTTTATCCTTCTTCATGTCGAGGAAGCGTGTCTTGATCTTATCGGACAGGGAAGCTGTTTCCCTGACGATCTGTATGGCGGTCGTGCAGTACAGGCACTCTTTTGTGCCGGACGTGAATACGATCAGCGTCACTTCGTTCTTGAGGGCTTTCAGGTTTTCTCTTATTTCCGCGCGTGTTTTTGCCTCTTTCAGGAATTCATACGACAGGGGATAAAGCCGGTTAAGACACAGGAAAAGAAAAAGAGCAGATAACAGGAACGATATTTTTTTCTTCATGTAATAATAAACCTCCGGGAAAAGGGCCTTCTTCAGTATAGTCAATAAAAAAAACAAGGCAAATTATTTATCGGCGAAGACACGAGGATTGGGGTGGAAAGTCATTAACAATGGCAAAGAGTCATAAAACCGCGTTTTAAATGATCTCTTTGAGCTGTGTGAGATATTTATCGGATTCGGATTTCGAGAGGATCTTGAAGGCTTTATAAAGGTTGAACAAGGCGTCCTTGTTCTCCTTGTCCACGTTTAAAGCATGTTTGAACTGCCTGATGGCGTTCTGGTAATCTTCCTGCTGGGCATAGATGACGCCGAGGTTATTGTAGGTGGCGGGGTTGAAGGCGTTGATTACGATGCATTTTTTATATTCATCAATGGCTTTATTGACCTTGCCTTGTTTGAACGATGAGTATGCCAGGGCGTTGAAGAGTTCCTCATCCACATAGCCCAGGGCTTCGGCTTTGCTCAAGTACCGGATGGCCTCTTCGAATTTTTTGGATTTATAATAGGAGATCCCGGCTTTAAAGAGCACTTCCGGGACGATCCGGTAGGAAGGCAACCTCACAAGCTCCTCGAAATATTTAATTGCTTCCTCATGGTTCTTGCCGTAATACGAGGTATTCACCATGCTGGAGAGGGCTTCGAAATTACTCTTGTCCTTCTGGATCACCATCAGGAAATATTTTTCCGCTTCGCTGTAGTTCTTTAAATTAAAAAGATAAATGCGGCCGATCTTCAGATACAGCTCGGTTTCATTCGTGCCGTCTACGGCGTTCTTGAAAGCTTCCAGGGCTTTCTCCATGTCTTTGGCCTGGAAATAAAGCTCACCCAGGCGCAGCCAGGTCTTTTTTTCCGGAGCGGTCTCCAGGATCTTACGGATGAGAAGGATCGCTTTCTGGTTCTCTCCCACTTGTTCATAAGCATCGGCCAGGAGCTCCGCGCCCCGGTTCGTGATCAGGCCGCTCTCGGCCAGAGGTGAAAGCTGAGAGATCACGACATCGTACTTTTTTAATTGATACTGGCAGGACGCGTAATTTTCCGGTAGTTCGATAAGCGGGCATCCGAACTTAAAGGCTTTCTTGTACATATCGATGGCCTTGGCGGAAAAGTTCAGTTCCTTATAAATGTTTCCAAGGAAAAAATAAGGCAGATAATTCTTATAATCCAGGGAGATGGATCTTTTCAGGTCCGCCTCGCCATCCGAGATATACCCTTTCATGGCAAGGATGTATCCTTTATAAGCGTAAGCCAGGCTGTTCCGGGAATCGAACAGGATGACTTTTTTGAACATGTTCAGGCTGTCGTAAAAGCTGTTCTTGCTGAAATTGATCTCGCCCAGGAGGAAATAAACATCCAGGTTGGCCGGATTGAGCTCCTTTGCCCTCAGAAGATGTCTTTCCGCTTCCTCGATCTGATGGTTATACATCAGGCAGGAGGCATGCTGGACCAGGAATTCATCCTCCTGGGGGAAGAGCCTCATGGCGTTCTCAATATTATTATTCAGTCCGGCGATATCCCTGGTTCCGAAATAAAAAATGGATTTTGCCCTGTAGTATTCCTTCTTGAACGGATAATTGTTTTTTTCCAGCGGTGAGAGCTTA
The DNA here is from genome assembly GCA_028711675.1 of bacterium. Lineage (GTDB taxonomy): Bacteria > Spirochaetota > JAHITG01 > JAHITG01 > JAHITG01 > JAQTRT01. The sequence continues at coordinate 5,305 of JAQTRT010000106.1, forward strand.
TCGATGAGGTCAGAGCATTTTGTCCTGATCTCGTCATCGATGGTATGCATTTCCTTAAAATTGATCCGGGAAGGGAAATGCTGCGTGATGAGTGTGATGAGTTCGGCTTCCATGTCCGATTTCAGGATATTCACAAAATCAGGGACCGAAGCAGGAGGAACGGATACCGCGGCAGGTACCGCCGTCTCAGTCGCGATCTCGAATTCCTGGAGCATCATGTTTTCAGGCAGGGATTCCGGTTCAACTTCCTGTAAGATTGGTTCTTCAGGAAGAATGGCAGCCGGGCTGGTCTCTTTTATTTCCGGAGTTGCGTTATCCTCTATGGTCAGGATCACCGGTTCTCCGGCTGAAGCATCCATGGTTACGGGCTTCGCTTCTTTTTTTCTCCTTTTCCGCGCAGCCAGACTGATGACCAGAACGGCCAGAAAGATCAGGATCAAGAGAAGACCGCCCAGATAGAGCAGTTGCGTTTTGCTTCCTGAAAAGTAGTTGTATATTTTTAAAAAATATTTATGAATTTGGGTCCAGATGTAAATAATCCATAATTTCAGGTTTAACAGGTAATCAGTATTCATCTATTATATAGTTTCGACCGATTTTTTTAAAAAATTTAGTAGTTTATTTTATATGATTTGATTTTTTTTGGCCGGATCCTGAAAATGAAGAAGATGATACCGGAGATATTGTACCAGAAGATCAAAACAAGCAAAAACAGCCTGTAATTGATGATAAATGAGCCGAGGATGAGGATATAAACCAGTATTTTCCGGGGATTAAGGAGGAGGAACTCCTTGTTTGGTTTATAGTACCTGAAGCTGGATACCATTAATAAAGAGATTATAATGGCGTAAAAGAGGTAGAAATAAGTATTGAATATCTGGTGATAGAAACCCAGGAGTATGGCGATGGAGATGCCTGCCCAGGTCGAGGGTACGCCTTCAAAGTAATTCTTCGTGGGCTTCAGATTGAACCTGGCCAGCCGCAGAGCCGCGAAAATGGGAATGAGGGCCGAGACCAGGATACCCCAGTTCCCCAGTTTATACAGACTGGCCTGGTATAACAGATATCCGGGAGCCAGCCCGAATGTGGCCAGGTCTGCCAGGGAATCCATCTCCTTGCCCATTTCATCCGAGGCCTTCAAGGCCCGTGCGATCTTGCCGTCGATGCCGTCAAAGAAAGCACCCAGCAGGATCATCATGGCGCTGAACTGGATCTCATCATAGCTGGCCATGATAATGGCGATAAATCCGGAAAGGATACTGCTGAGCGATATAATGGTCGGAATGATGTTCTTTTTTAATTTGATCATAAACCTTCTAAAACCTTCTATAATAGTATATCGTCTTTTTATCAAATGTCAATCATTTTTTTCAGGTTTTCCGGGATCACGGGTCGATAGACACCGGGTCTAAACGGGCTGTTGCCCAAATCAAAAAATAGAGAAAATGAAGGGATCCGATTCATCGAACCCGTTAAAATACATCATTTCTTCCCGGGTTTGATAAATCAAACCCCTGCAAATTCATTTAGGCAACAGCCCGTAAAGACCCGGTGCTACGTTTAATGGGACGTTCGGTTTTTGTAGCGGCGTACCTTCAGATGCGCCGGTTATCCGGGAAATTTGTCAGCAGATGTTAAAGAGCAGAACGAACGTTGTTCCTGTTCCTTTTTCGCTCTCAAAGGAGATGGTGGCCTGGTTGTTCTTGAGCAGAGTAAAGGACATAGCCAGGCCCAGGCCGGTCCCTTTGATACCCAGATTATCCCTGGCATAAGCCCCTTTGGTCGTGAAGAAGGGGGTGAATATCTGCTTCTGCGTTTTCTCGTCCATCCCGATGCCGGTGTCGTTGATCCGCACTTCGAGCTTATTGTTGGTTTCCCTTGTGGAGATTGTGATACAGCCCTTTTTTTTGGGAGTGATGGCCTGGCGTGCGTTAATGATAAGGTTCAGAAGCACCTGCTGGATCTGGCCCGGATCAACGTTGATCTTGGAATGGTGGGCATACTGGGTCCGTATCTCGATGTGCTCCAGTTCGCACAGCGGACGCTGGGTAAGCAGCACATCGTTGATGATGCCGTCGATGTTCACGACCCCCTGATAAGAAGCCAGTGGCTTGGTCAGATAGATCAGGTTCGATACGATCTCCTTGCCTTTATTGGACTGATCGATAATCATGTTCAGCGAGGACTTGAGTTCCGCCTCCCTGACCATACCTGTCATGTACAGTTCGATGTTTCCCTTGATGATGGTCAGGATGTTGTTGAATTCATGGGCTATGCCCGATGCCAGCAGGCCGACGGCCGATAATTTTTCGGCCTGGATGAGCTGGTCTTCCAGTTTCTTCCGTTCCGAGATGTCATGGACAACGGCCAGGACCAGGTCACGGCCCTGAAGGACCAGGGGATTGGTGATGATCTCGACAGGGAACTTTGATCCGTTCTTCTTCCTGTGGTAATCCAGAAGAGAAGAGATATTCCTTTCCTTATCTCCCGGCTGGGGACTGGCTGTGTCCGCCCGCAGATCAGGCCATTTCATCAGGAGGAATTCCTCATAAGTATAACCGTATATGACGGATGCGGACTGGTTCACTTCAACGATGTTTCCGTTCTCCCGGAGCATCAGGAACAGAGCTTCGGATTCGGATTCAAAGAGAACCCTGTACTTTTCTTCGTTTGCTTCCAGGGCTTTTTCTGTGGCGTTCCTTTTTTCGATCTCTTTTTCAAGCATCTCTTTTTGTTTAAATGAATCCTTGATCAGTTCGGATATGGTCCCGAACTCGTTCCGGCTCTCCTTGATCCCCTTCAGCAGGGTAAGGTCTTTTGATGAGAGCGTGTCAGAGACCAGTTTCAGAGGCCGGTACACCCATCTCTGGAGCGAGAGGAAAAAAAGGAGGATGATGAGAAGGGAGATGAAGAGGTATATATAATAATAGATCTGCTGGAGATGTTCCAGTCTTCCCAGGAAACGGTTCTCGCTGACAAAATCGAGCCGGACCAGCTCTTTGCCTTCATGATCGGGAAGGATATAACTGACGCTGATCTTTGTCCGGCCGCCGGTCCGGAGCGGGGTTTTTTCCCCCCTGTTGGAAGCGGAAAACGGAACGGTCGTGATCCTGGAATCCGTGGTTTTCTCCAGTTCGCTGATGAATTCTTTGTCCCACCGTTTTCCGATAAAAAAGAATCCCTGCGGATCGGTCTTCTTTTCCAGGTCGCTGGTAGGATGGATGGTGCTTCCGCTGACACAGATGATGCCATCCTGGTCTCGAAGGTAAAATGAGATAAAACGGGTCTTGAGGAGCTTCTTAAAACATAAGGCCGGGATCAGAGCTTTAGCCTTTTCATCCTTTTCCCGGGCAGAGGCGAAATCGAAAAGCTTTTGATCAATGTCGTAGGTCCAGCAATAATTGACGTTAAATGAGGAGATGACAGAATGGATGTTCTCTTTGCCCCATTTTTTACTCTTGGTCCGGGTGAAAACAACCATGTCATCCCAGCATGTGTAGTCGTTCACGGTTTTCAGCAGGGAATCGTCGTGCAGTTTCAGTAGTTTTTCAATGATGATCTTCTTCTGTTCTTTCTCGGATTCCAGGAAAAGATCCCGGATATTCCTGTTCTGGGCCAGGTACAGAAAGAATATAAGCAGGAAGATCAGGATGATGGAAACAAGTACAAGCATGATCTTGGTCTCTGTTTTCATATGTACTTTTTCTGCCTCAGGGCCTTGCTCACTGGTGACAGGAGAGGGCTGTGCTTCCTCATGTGGTCCCTTCTCTTACCATGACTTACCCAATCAGTATACCATGTTTAATTTAATTGTCTAAAATTTTTATTCCCGGTCAACAGCCTTCTGCCCCCGTTCCCCCGTGTTTTTGCCATTTTTCCCGTTGACTTTTAAAATAAATCAGTTAACATTCCCCTATCAAGGAGCAGAAACCATGGAAAAGATAAAAGGCAAGGTCTGGAAGTTCGGTGAGAACGTCAATACGGACGAGATCATCCCTGCCCGGTATTTGAATACATCCGATCCCAAGGAACTGGCCCGGCACTGCATGGAGGACGCGGATCCTCAATTTCCTGAAAAGCACGGCCAGGGGGATATCATGGTGGCCGGCAAGAATTTCGGATGCGGTTCTTCAAGGGAGCACGCGCCCATCGCCATTAAAGCCTGCGGTATTTCCGCTGTCGTGGCCGATTCTTTTGCCAGGATCTTTTTCCGGAATGCCGTTAATATCGGCCTGCCCATCGTGGAGATCAGCG
>JAQTRT010000107.1 GCA_028711675.1 bacterium
TCTAAAGGCCGGAAAGGTAATAAAGGTTAAGAAAGAAATTGGGATGATGGGACTGAAAACAGCGACGGGTCTTTAGACCCGTTGATTTTCGGGATTGATCTGTATCAAATCAGTATAGAAAAGCATGGCCAATAAAATATCAGAAAAGAGCATCGGCTTTTTTTTACAGGCGAGGCTGAACTCAACCCGGCTTCCGGAAAAACTGTTTCTTACCCTGAAAGATAAATCCATCCTCATCCATATCCTGGAACGCCTGAGGACGCTCCGGGGATGGTATGACTACCTGGTGGTACTGGTCCCTTCCCAGGAATTTGAACGGATCCAGAACCATATCCAGGTCTTCCCTGACATTATCGTGTTCGCCGGCGATCCGGATAATGTCCTGAAACGTTTTTATGATGCCAATAAAAAACTAAACGTGGACGTGATCGTCCGTCTGACAGGGGATAATCCCCTGGTGGACGTACTTCACCTGAAGAAGGCCCTGACAGCTCATCTTAAAGCCCAGGTTGATTATACGGCTTATACAAACCTGCCGTTGGGAGCGGGTTTTGAGATCCTGAACAGGGAAGTCCTGAACATGGTGTACAACGGGGCCAGGGAGCCGCATCAGCTGGAACATGTAACTCCGTATATCCGCGAACATAAGGATATCTTTAAAGTGCAGGAATTAAAGGCCAGCGGGATCTATAATATGCCCGGGCTGAGGCTTACCATTGACGAGGAATCGGATTATGTCCTGATGCAGGTCATCTTTGACAACCTGTACAAGGGCGAACCCATCCCGCTGAAACAGGTGATCAAATTCCTGCAGCAGTATCCCGAATACGCCAAGATAAACGAAGGAGTAAGGCAAAAAGGCCTGAAAGAGTGAAACATCTGCGTATGATATTTTCCCGTATGATTCTTTTATAAAGTTGTTGTATGAAATATTTTTATGGCGGCGTACCTTCAGGTGCGCCGCTAATGCGGGATCAATAGATTTTATGGCACCCGTTGCCCATAAGAGTGACAAGGTCATCTTTTTTACACCGCAGGCGATGCCATTCCTGGTGTGATACGATAGATTAAATCATGAAGGAAGTAAATTTTTTGATTAAAGTGAATCTGATGAAGGGTTTGATCTGTTTCATCATTCTGGTCCGGGCAGCCGGTATGCAGGCCGGGGAATATCAGTCCGTTTCCGGGGCCGAGATACTTAATCTGGACATTGGCGCCAGGCAGACAGGCATGGGGAATTCGTCCGCAGCCCTGGCCGATGACGCTCAGGCCTTGTTGTATAACCCCGCAGGCCTGGGACAGCTGAACAAAGCTGGTCTGGCTCTTTCTTATGTGAACCTTTTTTCCGAGCTGAACCTGGGATCTCTCCTGGTTAATTATCCTTTCTGGAAAGGGAGCCTCGGCCTGGGGCTGAACTATATCAGCAGCGTGGAGTTTAAAGAGATCGTCAACGGCCTGGAGAAGGATAATGCCCTTTCCTATTCCGCGTTCCTGTTTCAGGCCGGATACGGATTAAGGGTGAACCGGATGATCCAGACAGGATTGGGTTTGAAATATATCTCTTCGGATATCGGCGGTTATAATGCAGGGGCTTTTGCAATTGACGCCGGTATTATCCTGGGTTTTGAGGCGGCTAAGTTTTATCCTGCCATAGAGAACAATCTGAAGATAGGCCTGAGTTTCCAGAATTTCGGGTCCAGGATCAGGTTCGTCGAAAAACAGGAAAGGCTGCCGGAAAAAGTGAGGCTGGGCGTCAGTTACAAGCCTTTAACCCTGGCCCAATTCTCCGTGGAAGGGGATTACTGGACAGGTTTCAGTTTTAAAAAAGGGTCGCTTTTCAGCCTGGGCCTGGAACTGTTCCCTGAATACTTCGTCACGCCGCGGATGGGACTGAACATGGACCATGACTCGGCTGAGTTTACCTTCGGCATGAGCATCGGTTCAGCCTTTCGGAAGTACAGGTACAGGTTCGATCTGGCGTATTCAGGCCGGAAGGAACTGGGTTCGAATTTATATTTTACGCTGAACCTCGGTGAACTTCCTTTCATACAGTACAGGGAAGAAGTGGAGTTTAACCCGGCTGTTTTTCCCGCAGTTTATCAGCGCAGCCCTGCTTCTTCGTTCGTATATCCGGAAAACCGGGAAAGGACCTCCCTGAAGATCAGGCTTGGTTCAGAGCAGTATCCTCAGCAGGAATTGAACGAACTGAACCTGGAACTGGGGGAAAAGCTCAGGTCAGGAACAGCCCGGCTGGAGAAACTGGAGATCGTCGATTCCGGAGAAGCTATTTTATTGAAGTTGAAATGGGAAAAAGAAGGGGATAAATATAAACTAAGCGCTCTCTTTGTCAGCCAACAGGATTCGGGAGAATTGAAGAAAATGAGCGTTAAGTTTACCTCGCGGAAGTCTCTCGATAAGATAAGTAAAAGGATCCTCGCTATCATGGAGAAGGACCTTCTGGCCTGGTATTTTCCTTCTGTGACCATCAGTTCCAGGCCTGAAGCCTGCGATCTCTTCCTGAACAACAGGCTCCTGGGCAGGACGCCGCTCGATGTCCCGGACGTGGCAGCCGGTTCGTATCAGGTGAAGCTCTCTTGCCCGGGTTCCAGGACCCTGGAGACCAATATCGTCATCCGGAACAACGAGGAGAATTATTTTCAATTTAAGCTAAGGCCTGAAGCTGTCCTGCCTGATCAGTTCAATATTGCCCTGAAAGAAGACCTTCAGGATAAGAAGCTGGATGCCTTTAATCAGGCTTTTCAGATGCTGCTGAAAGAAAATATGGACCTGTTCAAGGATTATGTGATAATGGATAAGGGCGCAGAATCCCGGATAGAAATAAAATATTCCCTGAGCTCGCAGGGCAATGTGTATCTTTTTGATCTTAAGCTCACTGACCTGGCGAAGAGATCAATGTTCAAGGAACTGAAATACAGGACCGAATCGGACGAAAAGCTGAAGGATGTCGTGAACGATGTGCTGAACAGTCTCATGGAATACGTTGTCAGGGAAAAGGAGGCGTACAGGGAAACGCAAAAAGTTTTTCTAATCCTGACGAAGCCGGTTCAGGGTATTGAAGTTCATGTGAACAACCATAAAATAAAGCTGCCTTATCAGGCGCGTCTGGATCCCGGCCCCCTGCCTCTGGAGATATACAGGAACGGAGATCTTTTCTACAGGGAAGACCTGATGCTGAAACCCGGAGAGACCAACACCATCCGGATACCGGATGATGTGGATATCCCTTTTCACGGGAAAGAAGCCGATCCTTCCTTCCGGAAAGAGGGACAAAAGTTCTTTCTGCCGGAAATGGGACAAGGCCTTTTCCTGTCCAGCCGGGAATGACTCCTTCTGCCTTTTGAAGCCAGGCTGGGATTCCGGAGCAGGAAGGGGAGTGCGTCCCGGCTTTATTTCGGATTCACGGACAATGAAGAGAATAATTATTATATCTTATTCAATCCCAAAGGCTATTCCGCCCTGTGCTTCAGGACAGGGGAGAGGAAGACCGTATCCGTGCCCATGGTTACGGCGTTCCGGGATGAAAATGTGAAAGAGCATGACCTGATGATCCGTTATGACGGCGGGACGCTTTTTTATTATGTAGACGATCTTCTTATCCGGGCCCATGCGGTCAAGCCGGCTGATCTTTTCAAATTTGTGATCCGGGCAGAGTCCGGCGAAAGTGAAGAGGATTTCATCCTGGGTGATTTCAGTTTAAGGCTGCTGGCCGATACGGCATTATAACCGGACCGGAACCGCCTGTGCCGGTCCGGAATTTTTCGCTTGATATCCGATTTCAAATGTTTAATTTTTTAGTAAATTAAAATGAGAAAAGGTGAAATATGAAAAAGATCGGTTTTTTCCTGATAGGCGTCTCTTTGCTGGTAGTTATGGGCCTTATCATCAATAACCATATCCTCTGGTTCATTATCGATCTGGCCGCGGTCCTGGTCTGCGCTGTCTGCGGTGTTATCCTTTTACGGAAAAAATAATGCAGTACCTGTCGGTCGGCCGGAAAGCTCTTCTTTCCACTGTTCCATCATGTTCAATAGGGTGCCGGAATGAAAAAAACGATACAAAGAGAGACGGACCTGCGGATCCTGTATGAGATCAGCCAGGAGACCGGGACCAGCCTGGACCTGCATGAAGTCTTAACAAGGATCGTGGGCCAGATCACGCACGTCACAAAATGCGATTCCTGCTTTATCTATCTGTTCGATAAGGATAAGAAGGAATTGACGCTTATGGCCTCGAAAAATCCGCATCCCAGGATACTGGGGAGAATAAAATTAAAACTGGGAGAAGGTATTACGGGTGTCGCGGCCAAGCAGAAAAAACCCGTGAAGATAGAGAAGGACGCTTCCCATGATCCGCGTTCCAAGGTCTTCAGTCATCTTCCCGAAGACAGATATGAGGCTTTTCTTTCTGTGCCGGTCCTGGCCAAAGGTGAAGTGATCGGGGTCATCAATATTCAGCATAAGAAACCGCATTCCTATAATTCCGGTATCATCACGCTTATCTCCACCATTGCCCAGCAGGTGAGCGGTGCCATAGCCAATGCCAGGCTGTACGAGGAGACCCGGAAAAGGATCAGGCATACGGAAGCCCTGCTGGCCATCAGCCAGTCCCTTGTGTCGGACAAGTATATCGACGAGATACTCTCCCTGATCGTGCAGTTCATTGCCGAGCTGGCTGGTTTTAATATCTGTTCTATTATGCTCCTGGATGAGAAGAAGAACGAACTGGTGATCAAGGCCAGCCAGAGCCTGGACAGGGAATACCTGGAAAAGCCGGCTATCCGGGTCACGCAGAGCATCAGCGGACGCGCGGTCATGGAAAAACAGCCCGTGGTCATCAGGGATGTGAAGCAGGAAAAGGGATACATGTTCCCTGAACTGGCCCATAAAATGGAACTGAGTTCCATGCTTATCGTACCCATGCTGGTAAAGGAAAAAGTGGTCGGCGTGATCAACAGTTATACCAGGGAGGAGCATGAGTTCACTGAAGAGGAGATCAAACTGGTCCAGACCATCGCCCACCAGACAGCCATAGCCATTGAGAATACAAGGCTCCTGGATGAGGTGGCTCATACACGGGAGGCTCTTGAGAACAGAAAGATCATCGAAAAGGCCAAAGGCATCCTCATGAAAGAGATGAAACTGGATGAAGATGCGGCTTACAGGCTTATCCATAAAAAGAGTATGGATACGGGAAGGTCCATGCGTTCTATCGCTGATGCCGTTATTATCTCCAGTAATATCAAGGGGAGCGTTTTATCTTAAAGGGGAATGGCCGGCCGGATAATCATTTTTTCCGTTTATGTTTTTTCTCAGTTTCTTTGACGAACTTTTCGGCTTTCTTGATTCCTTTCTGCAGATCGATCGTCTGCTTTATCTTTTCATCCTGCTGTCCCGGCTCTGTCTTTTTTATTTCTTCCCTGGCACGGGCCGGATCATCCTTTTTTAGGGCCTGTTTTGTCCTGTCGATGATGATGACAGGCTGGCCCGGAACATCTTTCGGGTCTTTTACCTGTTCCTTGTTCAGGGACTGGGGAGGTTTGACAGGCTGGGAGATCATGTCGACCAGGGTCCTTATAAAACTTACCTGGGAATGTGCGTCCTGATGGTCCAGATGATACTCTTTATTGATCTCCCTGTAATAATTTTCCAGGATATGCGCGATCTTTCCCAGTATTGTAATGTCCTCTTCCATGAGAAATGATCCATGTCCGGTCACGGTCAGGAACCAGTTGATCAATATCTTTAACTGGGTCAGGGTAATATAGATTATCTCTTTGTCGCCTTTGATCTGTTCATACAGGAATTGTTCTTCGGGAATAATGACGTCGCCGTCACCCCAGTGGGATTGTTCGTACAGGACATGTTCAGCATAAAATAATAAGCGCAGTTTTTCTGTTGAATTTATGGATAATTCGAACATGGAACCCCTTTTCCTTTATCTCTTATCATCCCTAACGAGGAAATCTACCTTTTTCATTTCCCATGTCAATTTATTTATAGGTTATTTGGCTAAATTAATTTACATTTTATTATGATGAAAGTTTCGTGCCAGCCGGGATACTTTTTTAAAAAAATACTTGACATTTGAAAAATAGTCATTATAATATATTCAAAGAGCTTTGAAATACGAAGTCGGTGTTTCAAAAAATAACAGTTAAGTACAGAGATGTATTTAAGACAATGAGGTCTTTTGGCTTGATAAGAGCCAGAGGACTTTTTTATTTTTAAGGCATTGACGCTTACCATTGTAGGGCGAACTACAAAAATCATTAAAACATATTTTTCATTCAACACAGGAATTACTTGTTTTTCCATAAACAGGCAAATTCCCCTGTTCCGGAGATTGAACTAAATGCGCGGTTTACCCCGTTCATTTTTAATGATTTTTAAGCTGATGAATGTTGCGGTCCATACAGAATCCTTGATTTAGTTTAACATTGACATTGAAAGAGGAGAAAAAAATGATAAGAAACAAGATAAATAACGTATCGCGGCACTGGCCGCTTTTCATGGGAGCTCTCCTGCTTCTGCTGGGAATATCCTTCCCTCTTATGGCCCGTGAGACGGTTCCCGGCCTGAAGATCGATTCAGGCGATACGGCCTGGGTGCTTATAAGCTCGGCATTGGTTATGCTCATGACGCCTGGTCTGGCATTTTTTTACGGCGGGCTTGTCCGGAAGAAGAACGTGCTTTCAATCCTGATACAGTGTTTCATGATACTATGCCTGATCAGCGTACAGTGGGTGGTTTTCGGATACAGCCTGGCTTTCGGCCCGGACATCAAGGGCGTCATCGGCAGCCTGGACTGGTCTTTCCTGAAGAACGTGGGCCTGGACCCGTTCTCTGGTTATTCAGCCACGATACCGCACCAGGTGTTCATGATCTTCCAGGCCATGTTCGCGGTCATCACCCCGGCCCTTATCCTGGGCGCGTTCGCCGAAAGGATGAAGTTCCTGGGTTTCGCGGTCTTTTCCCTGCTCTGGGCTGTCCTGGTATATGACCCCATCTGTCATATGGTCTGGGGCGTGGGCGGATTCCTGAGGAACATGGGTGCGCTCGATTTTGCGGGCGGTACCGTGGTCCATATCAACGCGGGTATCGCGGCTCTGGCTGCGGCGCTTGTGCTGGGAAAGAGACAGGGTTATCCCACGCATATCTCGCCGCCGCATAATCTGCCGTTCGCGGTCCTCGGCGCGGGCCTGCTCTGGTTCGGCTGGTTCGGTTTTAACGCGGGAAGCAGCCTGGCTGCCAACGGCCTTGCGGCTAATGCTTTTGTGGTGACCAATACAGCGGCAGCCACGGCCGGTTTGACCTGGGCCCTGCTTGACTGGATCTTTAACGCCAGGCCTACTGTACTGGGCATGATCACAGGAGCCGTGGCCGGGCTTGTGGCCATTACCCCGGCAGCGGGATTCGCAGATGTGACCGGAGCCCTGTTCATCGGGATAACGGTCTCGGTCATCTGTTATTTCTTCGTGTCCGTGGTGAAGCCCAGGCTTGGTTATGACGATTCCCTGGATGCGTTCGGCGTTCACGGTATCGGAGGATTCTGGGGCGCCATTGCCACTGGCCTTGTGGCCACCAAGGCTGTCAATCCGGCAGGTGCGGACGGCCTGTTCTACGGCAACCCGGCTCAGTTCGTGATCCAGCTTAAGGCTGCGCTTTTCACGGCCGTGTATTCGTTCGTGATAAGCTTTATTTTATTGAAGCTTGTGGACCTGGTCTTCGGGCTCCGCGCAGGTGACCATGAAGAACGCATCGGCCTGGACCTGACGGAACACCGCGAAGCCGGTTATACGATGTTGGATTAAAGGAGGAAAAAAATGAAATACATTACAGCCGTTATCCAGCCTGACAGGCTGGACGAAGTCCTCAGGCTTCTGGAAGAGAAGGAGGTCCACCTGGTCACGGTCAGCAATGTACTCGGCCGGGGCAGGCAGAAAGGCATCTCCGAGATCTACCGGAGCCATAAGGAGGCAGGCAGCCTTTTAAAGAAAGTGAAGCTGGAGATCGCGGTCAACGAGAAGTTTGTGAAACCGGCCATAGACGCGATCCTGGAAGGAGCCAAGACCGGCCATATCGGTGACGGAAAAATATTCGTGATGGACCTTTTGGAGTGCATCCGTATCCGCACCGGCGAGACCGGAGGTCTGGCCATCGGATAGAAAATTCAGCAGGGGCGGGTGTTAAGCCTGCCCCTGCAATAAAAACGGTTAAAGGTGAGAAAATGAAGGTTCATTATTTACAGCACCATCCCCTTGAGGGACTGGATAATATAGGTGTTTGGCTTGAAAAAAGAGGCCATGCGGTTTCCGGGACCATCCTTTATGAAGATAAACTTCTTCCCGCCAGGCCTGACCTTGACTGGCTGATCATCATGGGCGGTCCCATGAGCGTTCACGATGAAGGGAAGTACCCCTGGCTGGCCCGGGAGAAGAAGTTCATTGAACAGTGCATCACGCAGGGAAAACTGGTCCTGGGAGTGTGCCTGGGAGCCCAGCTTATCGCGGATGTCCTGGGCAGCAGCGTTTACAAAAACGCCTTTAAGGAGATCGGATGGTTCCCGGTACGGCTTACGCGGAGCGCTAAAAGCTCACCGGCGTTCAAGCTGCTTCCGTCCGTATTCCCTGTTTTCCAGTGGCATGAGGATACTTTCGATATTCCAAAGGAGTGCTGTAACCTGGCCTGGAGTAAAGCCTGCCAAAACCAGGCTTTCGCTTTCCGGGACAGGACTGTCGGCCTCCAGTTCCATCTGGAGGTTCCGGAAGGAACGATCCAGAAATGGGTGACCGCGGACAAATTTCCGGCCAAGGAAAGATATGTTCAGGATCCCATGAGTATCCTGAACCAGAAGGAAAATATGAGGAAGTCACATTCCGTTATGGATCTTTTTCTCGACAGTATGGAAAAGATCTTTTTTGACGAAAATAATCCTCCGGCGCATGATCGGACTTTATATGGACCCGGATCGTCAGGCGTTAAAATGCTTGACTCTCCGTTAAATTAAAGTAAGATTATAGGAATGCCGGAGGAAATAAACGATATCAGGAGGAACAATATAATGGCAGGCAGAAAAGACATAATTCTGGACATTACGGAGAACAGGCCTTTGCGGTCGACCATTGATCCTAATGTGAAAGGCAAGGCAGTCTCCGAGTATTATGGCATGAACTCTTTCAACGATAAGGTGATGAAAGAATTCCTGCCCTTCAAGGCGTATGAAAAACTGAAGACCGTCGTCCGGGAAGGCGGAAGGATAGATGCTAAACTGGCTGAAGAAGTAGCCCATGGCATGAAAGAATGGGCCATCAGCCGAGGTGCCACCCATTTCACGCACTGGTTCCAGCCCATGACAGGCCTTACCGCTGAGAAGCATGACAGTTTCCTCAGCTTCGATGACAGCGGTATAGCCATAGACAGGTTCTCGGGAAAGAACCTGAGCCAGGGAGAACCGGATGCTTCCAGTTTTCCCAGCGGCGGCCTCA